>CAISWS010000240.1 GCA_903889265.1 uncultured Bacteroidota bacterium | reverse complement strand
CCTGTTTTCCGCATTGGGACACCTGCGGCCAAATTTTGCCATAAAGGCTAAAATTTCACTTCCAGTAATTTGAGTATAGCTGCTTGCTGTTCATTAAGCGGCAGCAGTACATTGGCTTTCTTTCTTGACTTTGGAAGCATAACCATAGCCTGATAAATAGTTTGGAGTTCACGAAGAGCCCGTTCTACTGATATACCTGTTTTTTTAATGGCAAGCAGCCTTTCGAGTTCCTTGTAGATTTTGTAAGAACAAAAGGCGATGCAGATGTGTGTTTTAATTCTTCTTTCCAGGCGGTGATATACGGGACGGATGCGTAAATCGGTTTTTGATATCCGGAATGCTTTTTCAATTGTCCATAGATGCCTGTAATTATCTATAATCTCTGATTCCGTTAACCCGCTGTTTGTAACATATCCTTTCAAGCCATTCCATTTACTATCTGCTTTATATGCCTTGTAGTCGATAGCCACCGTAATTTCATTTTTGATAGTAAGGTATTTATTGTATCCCCTGTTATTGATGTGGTTCTTGGTTAGTTTGCCTGTGCGTAAACTCTTTTCCAGGCGTTCAAGCCCCTGCTTACGTTGATGTTCATCTTTCCTGGCACGCTTAGCGGAGTAATTTACAATAAGCCTGATGTTGTTTTCTTTTTGAATGGTAAAGGTTTTACCATCCTTAAAAGTTTCTTCCAGGATTTGCGCTTTTACTTTTTCCGTTTCATTTTTTAATCGTGCACCTAAAATAAATGGATATTGGAGGCCTATGAGGCCCGTGATATTTTCTTTAGAGAGCAACCCGGCATCAGCTACTACTACCAGCGAAGGCAGCTTATATTTCTTTTTGAACGCTTGTATTACAGGTATCAGTGTGTGGCCTTCAAACGTATCCCCTTCAAATACTTCATACGCCAGCGGCTGCCCACCGGTGCCCACCAGGAGTGCTAAAAGTACTTGGGGGTTCTGTGCCTTGCCATCCTTGGAGAACCCCAGCTTACGTAAATCATCCTCATCTGATGCCTCAAAATAAAGCGTAGTAATATCGTAGAACGCAACCGTAATCTGATCTTCTAAAATTTGTTTGGTATGCTTAAACGTCAGGTCTATGGCTGTTTGCTGGTGGGTAGAGTTAAACTTATCCAGGTACCGGTAAATCTTATCTGTGCTGATATAAATGCCTTTATACTGTTGCAGGTACTCTGCTGTTTTAAGCTTACTACCGGGGTAAACCAACCGGGTAATGACTAAGTGCCGGAACAATGAATCTGGAATGTTGCTGTAGCCTACGTCATCAAATATCTTCCCTAATACTAACTCCGGGCCAACCACATGGATTTTCCGGAACCCCTCCCGGAGCTGCTGTATGAAAACATCATCTTCAGAAAACTTAAAATCAAACTGTCCTTGTTTAGTAAGTGCAGGGAACAGTTCGTAAGCCTGCTCAATTAACAAACGCTCCTGCTCCTCATCTTTGACGCATCCAAGAGTTGCTACAACTAAATACTTACCCGATGATTTGTCTATAATCTGGATGCTGGAACTACCACTCTTATTTTTCTTTCGCCGGATAAACACCACCCAAATTTACATGCGGGACACCCAAAACCAAAATAACAATGTAGTACCAGCAAGGGTTTCAGCCGATTTTTTATGCGATTTTTGAAAAGTGCGGAAAACAGGAAAAGCTTAGGTTTTGAAATTGTGTTGAACCCAACTGAAGATCAGCTCAACAGCAATCGTTTATTAGAGCCAATAAAGAAAGAATTAATGCCAGGCCAGCATTTGTTGAATGTGAGACTCAGTCAGTGGCTTTTGAAAATATCCCTTAACGAAAGGGTAGCACATTTTTTTGCATTGCTCCATTTCCCTGTCTGAGGATGAAAGCATAAACACCCATGGTGGTTGTTCAGGGCTTTCGCGGTGGTTAAATTCTTCAAGAAACTGAAGGCCGTCCATAACCGGCATATTTATATCCATCAATATAATATCGGGTTGGGTTTGGGTGTTTTTAATGTAAGAAAGTGCTTCGCTTCCGTTCAGGCACTCGTCCATCTGGCAATTGACGGCATTTTCTTTAAGCATAAGCTTATTCAGGTAGGTCATTGCCACATCATCATCAACCAACAGGATTTTTTGCAGTGCAACTTCAGTGTGGTGTGCTGTCATGTGTTTTCATTTAGGGGGTTATGAAATCAGACTATTAAATGATTGTCGGGTTTTCCGTTCACCTGGCTTGTTCAAATTTACGCACAATAGGGCATATCGGACTATCTCTTGTTCTTTACCGGCAATGTATAATATAAAGGCTATGTTGTATTTTGAATTTATCCACACTATCTGAAATTCGGATCGGCAAATCTTCTGTCGTGCAGAAACTGTTGATCTGTAAGGGTTTTTAAAAAGGCAATGATATCGGCCTGCTCCTGAGCGGTAAGGCCGATGTTCTTTTCAATGCTTTTATCATAGTTGGTAAAGAACTTTCCGTTGGCGTAATGGGCAAGCACCTGCTGCAGGGTTCTGAAACGGCCATCGTGCATATAGGGGTAAGTCATTTCAACGTTGCGCAGGCCAGGTACTTTAAATTTCATATAATCGTCAGCAATACCTGTAATTTTTATGCGCCCGGAATCGCGTAGGGCTGTATCTGGTTTTAAACCAATGTTGCGAAAGGTATTGTCGGTAAACAAGGGCTCTTTGTGGCAGTTGATGCAATGGCTGCGGAATAGCTGCAGGCCGTTTAATTCATGCAGGGAAAAATCCTCTTCGCCTTTTACATAGCGGTCGTATTTACTGTTGCTGCTTATCATCATGCCTGTAAACTGGGCGAGGGCCTTCAGCAATTTTTCGCTGGTGATGAGCGTATCGTTAAAGGCGCTTTTAAAATCGGCTTCATAGGCTTTGTTATTCTGGAGTTTGGCAAGCACTCCCTTCAGCGATTCGGCCATTTCTCTTCCGTTGGTTATGGGTGCAAGGGGTTGCAGTTCCAGGTGGTTTATTCCCCCATCCCACATAAATGTTTGTTGCCATATCAGGTTTTGCAGGGGCGGTACATTCCGGTTGCCTATTGAGCCGTTTATGCCATGGCTTAGGGTATGGTCAATATGCGCAAAGGCGGCTATGCGCTGGTGGCAGAAGGCGCAGCTTACCGAACTATCCTTTGACAGTATGGGGTCGTAAAAAAGCTTTCTGCCTAATACAAAGCCTTCGGGGGTTACTTTGTTGTTTTTGAAATCGTAAACCGGTTGGGGGAAACCTAAGGGATTGGTGAATTCAAGGTCTTTGACGGTGATAACGAAGTAGGGATTGGTTTCGGTAAAACTGCTGAAACAAAAATACAATGAGCAGACAAAAAAGAAAATGTAAACGAACCTTCGCCGGTTAAACCCGAGAGGGTGGAGAAACCCTTTTTGGGCCGCCGTTATTTTATTACCCCTCAAACTCATTCATCAGCATTTATGGTAAACATATCGGCGTAGTTATCGGCGATAATAGTGGCATTATGAAAATCGGTTACGGATGAAAGTCTAGAGAAATCAATTGTAGTGGGTGTTTTTAGCAACTGCAATACATCGGCCTTTATAGCTATGCCGTTGTCTTTATTATCATAAATGGTTAAGCCCTTTTTACCGAAATCGAGTTCTGCTTTACGTATGCAGTTATTGGGTGCCATATAACCGCCTATGTGATATTCGAAAATATGCCCCGGCGAGGTTGATGCATCGGCATGGCCCTCCATCTTCATAAAAATGTAACCGGTATTCCAGGTCCAGAACATACCGTTAACCGGGTCCAGCGCCCCGCTTTGCGCACCACTGCAATTGTGCAGACTATCAACCCCTATAGTAAATGATAATGCGTGATAATTTCCTTCGGGCACATGGCTGAGGGTTATTGATTTGGATTCAGGGTCTGCTTCGTCAACTAAAAAATAACCGGGCAGGTTTACTTCGGTACCATCCGTTTTTTTTAGTTTGATGTTACTGAGGTAATACCTGAAGCGTGAAACGGTAAAGGTTTGGCCTAATTCGTTTTTATAATACACCGTATCCATTTGCAATGGCTGCATGCCCGCGTAATGTTCTATGTGGATGAAAAGTTTTGCTTTTTCAACCGGAGTGGTGAATGAGGTGGTTATAAAGAGCAGAGCAGCAACGTATAGAACGACGGTTGCCCTGTTGCGTTTTATTTTGACCCCAATAGCATCCGTTTTGCTTAGCAGACGTCTGCAATGCCGCACCTTTTTCATTTTACTCATTTGGCTAAGTTAGTGCAATTAATGTGCCGGTGGGCCATCTGTCGTTGGAGGGCCATCGGGCCCCTCGTGCGGAGGGCCATGGTGACCCGGACCACCATGCGGCGGTGGGGGAGGAGGGCCCATGCGGCGCATAGCTTCACTGATAATGGCATCGAACTTTTTTTGCTGTTCTGTATTGCACATGGCGCGAACCTGCCTGAAATGTGCAAAGGTTAAATACTCAATCTGCGACCTGATATGCCCCATGGTATCAATGGTAGCCGCCACCAAAACCGAATCAGGGTTTTCGGCATGCATCATTTCAAAGAAGCGGTCGTGGATTCTTCTTTCCTCTTCGCGCACCGGTTCCAAACTATCGCCCAGATTACGTTGTAATTGAATGTATTTCTCTTCCTGCTCTTTGCTGAAATTAAGTTGTTTTAAAAGAAATTTGGTTGTGCTTGGCCCCTCGTGGTTGCCGGGAGGGTGCTGGGTAAACCACATAAAAGTAACCAGTCCCAGGTTTAAGGCAATTAAAATAATAATTACGGTTATTAATAATGCACGGTTGCCGATAGGTTTCATAATACTAAATATTTAATAAGCCATCGCTGGTATCTGAAATAGAATATTGCTTTTTAAAACTCTGCAATTGTTTTTCGTGGCTTATGTTTTTACCAAAGGCCACACAAGTAAAAACGTTCATGGTAATTATAAGCAGTACGGCTGCCGCCACGCGGTAAATGGTGGCGCTACTTACTGTATCGGGCACTATGTGCAACCGGTCGGCCTGCAGGCGCTGCATAATGTTGCCGTACATACCGGGGGGGGCATCAGCAGGCTTTATGCCATCCAGGCTGTTAAGCGCTTTATCTATCCATTGCCCGTTATCGCGTTTCATATTGTGTTAGATGTTTAATGCGTTAGTAACTTGCGTTAAAAATTGTTTTTGTAATATGTGCCAAGTGTTTGTTTTAAATTTTGTTTAGCCCTGAACATCAGCGATTCTATTGAGGGCAAACTCAAATTCATTACTTCTCCTATTTCGGTGTAACTAAGCCCTTCAATTTTATGCAGTGTAAAAGCTGTTTTCTGGTTTTCGGGCAGGGCATCTATTGCTTTAAATAACCATGCTGCGGCCTCTTTGTTTTCAAGCTGCACACCGGGGTGGACAAATTCGGGGGGATCATAGCGCGGGGTATTACTGGTTTCGCTAAAAAGGCTGGTTACAAAAGCAAACCGTTTTTTACGTTTTTTGCTGCGCAGGTGGTCAAGCGATTTGGTCATTGCAATCCGGTACATCCAGGTGCTTAGTTTGGCTTCCTCTTTAAAGCCACTAATACTGCGATATACCTCCATAAAAACCTCCTGCGCCAAATCTTCGGCATCTTCCTCACTATGCAGCACCCCCAGGCAGGCATTATAAATCCGGCCCTGGTAAGTTTTTACCAGGTATTCAAAAGCCTTCCCATCGCCCTGCTTTAAAAGGGCTGTAAGTTCTGGTTCGGTCAACGCGTTGTTATTTGTTTGACGATGTGTGAATATAAAACTTGCGGGTAGCCCCTCCAAACCTCGGGAGGGGGGGGCTTTAACGGCCGTCTTTCTGCTGATCTCTTCGTTTTGGATATTGTGGATGTAAGAAATGCCGGTCTGATAAATCTGATTTATTCGGCTTATGTAAATGATGCAACTGTTTAAAGTAATTGTGTAATGGTTAAGCAGGCGGGTGGTTGCAACTTTGCACTATCGAATTATTCAACAACTAAAACACTGCATCATGAAAACGAATATGCTCATAATAGCGGCCCTGGCATTCTCAGTAAACGCCTTCGCCCAAAATTCCCCTGCTAACACAAATGATAAAATGGCCAGCATGAGTCGGCAGAACGTTGGCAATTTCAGTGTTTCGCATATTAACCCAAGCTGGGAAACCGTAACTGCTGCCAAGACTCATTATCGGGGGGCAACTGCGGTTATGGCCGGTGATGGTTATAAGATGACAGGCAACAGTATGTTTGTTGTTAAAGACGGCCAGCAAACCGGTATGTTGCATTATACCACCGTTAAAAACGGCTATGTAGTGCTAATAAGCGGCGCGGTAATAACCAACTCCGGCAAAATGTTATTTCTTAAAGATGGAGATAGCATAGATATGAAGGGCCTTGTTATCCGTAACCCGGTGCCTGATAATGCGATAGCAGCCAGGTAGTGAGGTGCCAAATTGAACTGACCGGCACTTCTTTTGTACGCAATGGGGATTTTTTGGGATAACGCAAAAAGAAAGACCTGATTACCAGTTTGATTTTTAAAAAGATAGGTCCCAGGTTAAACGGCCCTACGTTTGTCAGGATTTTAGGAGGCAACCAATTAAGATTTTAAAACTAAAAAACAGTATTATGAAAAAGCAACAGAATAAAGACCAGGACAAAAAATCCGGGCAAGACAAAAACGTGAAAAAGGATTTGCCAACTACCAAGGGTAAAATGAAAAAACCAGGTGATGAAGGTTTTATTCCCCAAAATGAATACATAGGTGATGGATCTGCCGGTATGAGCGGAACCAGTGGAATTTAATTTGAGGAATACGTATGGCAAAAAAGGCGCTTCGCAAGAGGTGCCTTTTTGCTTTTTGTGAATAACCGTGACTCTGGCTACTTATGTTGCCAATAATTAACGCATTATATTTATATTAACATGTGCAAACTATGGCCCTGTTTTTTTATCATCGCAGTGCGTTCAGTTTAATCATCAAGAATGACCAAAAAGATAGTTGTAAGCTTTTACCTGGTTCTTTTTACCAGTACACTGTTCAGCCAGTGCGTGCAGCGTTTATCGGGTTCGGCTTCCAACATTTATAATGTGCAGTGGGTTAGTCCCACTACCGGTTTCTGGGTGGGAGAATCGGGCGTATCGCAAACGCTGGATTACGGACAGCTGTGGAACAGCCTGGATGGCCTGTATTTTAATGAGCTATATTTTACCGACCTACACTTTTTTAACAACATAAACGGTATAATATGCGGTGCCAATGATATAGCCGCCGACCAGGAAATATGGTCAACCACTAACGCAGGCTCAACATGGACCAAAGTTTACTCTATTTCGGACGGCAGCTTTTCGGTTAGCCCGAAGATGTCTTTTACCGATAGCCAGAACGGATTTGGCACCATTGGCCCCGGGTTGATAATACAAACCACCAACGGCGGACTGGCATGGTCGGTTATAGCTAATTTAGGCCAGAACCTGGGTGGTATTTATTTTACTTCGTCCACGGTGGGTTACGTGGTTACCGATACCAGTATTTTAAAAACTACTAATGGTGGCTTGAACTGGAGCATGCTTTACCACGATGGTTCGCTGGTTTACTGGCTGAGCGATGTTTATTTTGTGAATGATACCACGGGTTTTGTATCAGACCAGGATGGCGCAATTCTTAAAACAACTGATGCAGGCCTTACCTGGACAAAGACACTTGTACCGGGCACACGCCCAAGCCGGTTTTTCTTTACAGATGCCAACAACGGCTTTATTGGCGATGATAACTTTAACAGCGATTTACTGCAAACCACTAACGGTGGTTTATCGTGGGAGGAACAAACCATCTGCCCCGCGGGTACCGAGTTCTATTCCGTTAGCTTTAATGGTGGCACCGGCGTGGCTGTGGGCAATTACGGCGCGCTGTATACTACTGCTAACTATACCCCTGTACCGGGTAAGCCTTTTGCTGTATTTGATAATTCCAATAGTTTTTGCGATAGCGTATTGCAGTTTAACAACTACAGTTATACCGGTTACCAAAGCAGCTGGTATTACGATGGGCAGTATATGGCCAATACTTATAACTACAGCCACCCCGCAGTTTACGGTACCGGTTACGATACCGTAAAACTGGTAGTAAACAACGGAACGGATTCGGGCAGCAGCATTTTGTCAATTCCGCGCATAAAGGCAGCAGTAACGCCTAACCTGGGCGTACTGCATTTTACGGCTGATACGGTTTGTCCCGGTTCGCCAATCTGCCTGACTATTGATACCAGCAATATTACTAACACTTATACCATGTTCAGCAATGGCGCACAGGTATATACGTTTACGGGTATTGGCAACAGCCCTGGCCATTGCATTAATTATTTGCAGTCGCCCATAACGGTGTTGGTTACGGTAAGTAACAGAGGTACCTGCCAAACAATTACCGACTCGGTTGTAAAACAGGTGCATGTGGTAAATGGGGCTACGGTTCCTGTTACTGTTCTTGACACCGTGGTATGTGCCAATGGCGCCGTGCGGGTAAGGTTAGACAGCACCCAATCATACTACAAATATTACATTTTTCAGGCACGCGATACGCTTTTGGGCAATAGTGGAAGCCTGATATTAACCGATACCCTGCACAACAATCCTTACGATACGGTGATTTCTTTTTACGTTGCGCAGATATCAGTTATGGGTTGTAATGTTTATGGTGAAACCGACAGCCTGGTAAAAGTGCACGTACGTTTACCCGATGTAAATTTTACCGCATTGGATAGTATGGTTTACACCGGCACCACCATTAATCTGCAAAACCACAGTCACGCCGATAGTTATATCTGGTATTTCGATAACACGGCCTCGCAGCTTACAGCCAATACTGTAAATACCATTGTGTATTACAACCAACCTGGCGAAAAACAAGTAATGCTGATTGGCAACACCACGCAGCATTGTATTGGCGACACGGTTGTGAAATTTGTTTATGTGGGCGATACCATAACGCAGGACCCCTTGGGCGGGATATGTTTCGATAATAACATTGATACTGCAACCTATCCTGAGGGAGGGATACTGGCTTACCATGTAGATTGTTTTGGCAACAACTATGTAGGCGGTTATGCCTTTGGCAGCAGTTTTAACGGTGCCGATTACAATACGGCTACCTATGCTTACCTGCGCAAAACCGATAAGCAGGGCAACCTGGTTTGGTATATCAGCGTGCCAACATCTATGCCCAACGATTATCGGTATTACAGTTCATACATTACCGGTATTACAACGGACCCTCAGGGTAATGTTTATGTTTCGGGCGATTTTGGTACTACAGATAATTTTCAGTTTGGTTCGCTTAGCCTTGGCTATCCGGGTGTTATTGTGGGCGGTCCTGATAATGGCCCCAACTTTTTTGCGGCCAAATTTGATTCGTCTGGTAACGGACTTTGGATGATAGCCAGCTATCAGCAATTGGGTAACGATTATTACCTGGGTGCCAGCGATATTCAGTATGCGGATGAAGGGCATATTTATTTATCGGTTATAAAGCCTAATTCCAATGCCGACTACCTTTCGGTGCAATACAATGATACCATAGTAGATCAAAGGCTGTCAAACCTGAACGTCATACAGATTAACAGCGATGGGCATCTGGTAAATACCACTTCAGCCACCGCCGTAAGCCCGCGCCTTAACAGCAATTACTATGGCAGTATCTACGGTGTTATCAATCCCGACCCAAACGCCATTGTTTCGTTGCGCAATGCGGTTATGGGCCCGCACTTGTTTGTGCATCCTGACTGTTCTGTAAGCATCGTAGGTTTTTTTGTTGACTCCATCAACTTTACAAACTCTACAGGCACACACGCCTATACCGATATCGTATCCTGCTTTACTGCTAATCTGGACCCTGTGCAGGGCTGGCAGAGTGCGCACACTTTATTTGGCAGCAACCTGCTTTCGCCCGAGTTCAGCACCCTGCTGTCTACCTGGCCTTATGACAATGGCATAACCGACTGGATGCCGCGCTTTGATTTTGATAGCCATAAAAATATTTACATCACCACGCATGTAGATACCCTTTACCTTAAAGACACTATCACCTACACTAACTCAACTAATTACCATGGCCTTTTTACAAACCTGCCACAGTTTAGCGTAGTAGCAAAATTTGATGCCAACGGTAAACTGGTATGGCAAACACAAAACCGCAATTACAGTGGCGCGCATCATATAACCGGCATCAATCTTTCGCCCGATGAATCTGAGTTAATACTCACCGGTTATTATTCAAATGGCCTTAACCTTACCTCAACACACCGGCCACCGACTTTGCTGCACACCGGTTTAAACATAGCGCCCTTTATAGCCGCCATGGATACCGCGGGCAACGTGCAATGGATAGACAAACTGGGTACCGACACCAACACCAGTGTTATAAGCACCAAAACCGGCAACGGAAATTTG
>CAISWS010000239.1 GCA_903889265.1 uncultured Bacteroidota bacterium | reverse complement strand
TCAAATTAAAGAAAAAGAAATTTACACTTTTGCGGCATCATTAAAAAAACGTGGGATTATGAATCAACAGCAATTTTGGGATATAATACAAGACTCGCTAAGGGCGGGCAATGCCGAAGACCAGCTTGAGTTTTTAAGCGACAAGCTGGAAAATTTTTCAAAAGAAGAGCTACTTGATTTCGATTTCATTTTCCGCCAGTTACATGAGGAGTGCTACAACTGGGATATCTGGGCTGCTGCTTACACTATACAAGGCGGTTGCAGCGATGATGGTTTTATTGATTTCAGAAGCTGGCTGGTGGCACAAGGGAAAGAAGTGTTTGAACAGGCGCTGAAGAACTCTGACAGCCTGGTTGAACTGGGCAGAGAGAAGCTGGAGGAAAGTGAAGAAGCCGAGGATTTCTATTACCTGGCCGCAGATGCTTACGAAGAATTAACCGGCAAAGCAATTGAAAGCGACCCTGCGTTTAAAGAAATAGTTTACAAAGAAGTACCCGATGGAAAAGACTGGGACGAAGAAAACCTGGATGAGTTAAGAGCCAGAAACCCGGAGGTGTTCAGGATGTTTTGGAAGTAGGGGCGGAGGTGTTCAAGTGTTAACGTGTTCAGGTAAAACAAGGTTGGTTTAAACTTGCAGTTAACTTTTTAAATATAAATGAACAACAAAAGCGCCCAACTTTTGAACACATGAAAACATGCGCCCCTGAACACAACTATAGCAACGCTTTCTTACTAGCCACTGAGTCTCTCATACCATTCAAACATTTTTCAGCCCATTTGCGGCTGGGTTCATGGTCGGTCATTTCGGGGCGGAAATAGATGTTGGTGAAGTTATCATATTTCATAGGGAACAGCTTAGGGTCCCAGGCGCTTTCAGAGTAAATAACACCATCCGTTACCTTAGCCAAAGCAGCTGCCAGGTGTCCGTATGCAATATTTACTAACGCCGACTGTCCGGCGGAGCGTTTAAAATACCATTTGATATTATATTCCTTTATTTGTTGTATCTCTTTGGCGTCTACCAGGTCGTGGCAAACTTCTTCAATGTAGGTTGGCCAATAGTCCAGGGTTTCGCTTAGCTTATTGCAGTATGCTTCAGTTCCCCCTTTGGCTTTATCCATGGTAAACCAGGCATATTCGGTACCTTTCCATACAAATTTATCAGCCGGGTTTATCTGATTAATGTATTTTTCATCGTTGTCGTGCACATTTACGGATAGTTTAACCACGGGGCTTAGTTGGTACGACCTCAGGTAATCGTTGATACTTTGTTCGGCAATACTTACCACATTAGCGTAGGTAAGGCGTTCGTCTATTTTGGTTGGGATAACCCCGAATGATGTGCTCATATAAATAACATTAGCAGATAAGAATAAAATGGTGTGCTTATGGAAAAGCCATCAAAGATAGCATTATTAAGCTGAAACAGGGATATTTCTGCTAAGCCCCCGCCTTGTTTGCCATTTACCCCAACCTTGTTTAAGGTTAAAATTACGAACCGGGGGTGTTTATGGGCGTATTATCCTGTATACTCTTCAGGTCGGCTTGTTATTAAGTATGCCACCCTGTATTTGCTATTTGCCTTCTTTCTGTCGAATTATGACGTTGGAAAAATATTATTGTTATAAATATTGATTATTTTTAATGTAATTTTTTCATGTTTACCCGCAGCAATTGCCGAACGGCTGTAATACAATATGTAGGCATAAGATTTAAAGTTTTAACCCATGAAGAACTGTTTACTTATCTGTGCCTTGCTGCTATCGCTGGTATCATTTGGCCAGGCCCCGCAGCAAATGAATTATCAGGCTATTGCACGAAATGCATCGGGCCAGCCTCTGCCGAATAATACAACAGTTTCTATCCGTTTCCAGATTCACGACCAAACTCCGTCAGGCGCCATTGTATTTCAGGAAAGCACCACGGCGGTTACCAATCAGTTTGGCCTTATAACCCTGGCAATAGGGCAGTTGGGTAACCTGGCTACCGTAAACTGGAGTAATGGGCCAAAATATTTGCAGGTTGAGTACGATCCCACTGGCGGCGCTAACTATACAGATATGGGTACTACGCAGTTATTGAGTGTTCCCTATGCATTATTTGCAGCAAACGCGGCTGGAGGCGGAACTACAGGGCCAACGGGCCTTGCCGGAGCAGCAGGTGTAGCAGGGCATACGGGCGCTACGGGGCCTACGGGTTTGGCTGGTGCGCAGGGTAGTGCAGGAGCAACAGGTGCTGCAGGTGCGCCAGGTATTGCCGGCCCTACCGGATTGACAGGTGCACAAGGTATTATGGGTGCAACGGGGGCGGCCGGGCCGTCAGGAATTGACGGAGCCCCGGGTGTTACCGGGCCTTCGGGGTGCTGACGGAGCACAAGGCCTGCAAGGGCCCAGTGGTTTGGATGGAAATACAGGAGCCACGGGACCCAGCGGAGAACAAGGGGCAACCGGCCCCAGCGGCGGGCCAGTTGGGCCTACAGGGCCCACTGGGACCAACGGAACCAATGGAACAGATGGTGTTACCGGGGCAACAGGAACGACCGGTTCAGATGGCATAGAGGGGCCTACCGGCCCAACAGGAGCAACTGGTGATATGGGCGGCACAGGTGCAACCGGCCCGGGTGGCGGCCCAACAGGGCCCACCGGCAACGATGGACCAGCCGGCCCGCAGGGAAATAACGGCCCTACCGGCCCTACCGGCGCTGCCGGTGCAACCGGGCCAAGTGGTGTGGATGGTGCACCCGGCTTACCGGGTGTTACGGGGCCACAAGGACCAAGTGGTGCTGACGGACTGCCCGGAGCGCAGGGCGCCACTGGTTTACAAGGACCAGCAGGTGCAACAGGCGCGCAGGGTAACCCAGGCGCAGCGGGCCCGCAAGGTGTAACAGGGCAACAGGGTTTAGCAGGAAATACCGGTGCGGTTGGTGCAACCGGCTTAACAGGTTTACAAGGCCCGGCAGGGGTAACGGGAAACCAGGGGGTGCCAGGGCCACAAGGTAACCAGGGGGTAACCGGCGCGCAGGGCGCTACTGGTAGTGCAGGACCTACAGGAAGCCAGGGATTACCGGGCGCAACAGGCCCGCAGGGTGTAACGGGCGCACAGGGAACGACAGGAGTTATGGGCGCTACCGGATTTACCGGGCCAACAGGGCCGCAGGGAATTCAGGGAGTAACTGGTGCCGTTGGGGCTACCGGCGTGCAGGGTATAACCGGTGCCCTGGGCGCAACGGGTTTACAGGGAATGCAAGGTATTACAGGTGCACAGGGTATACAGGGCGCTACAGGTAAAAATGGTGATACAGGCGCGCAGGGAATTCAGGGTGCCACCGGCGCAGCGGGGGCGACGGGTGCTCAGGGCATACAAGGTATAACAGGTGCACAGGGTATACAGGGCTTTACCGGTGCAGTTGGTGCAACCGGCGCGCAGGGTATACAAGGCTTTACGGGTGCCCAGGGTATACAGGGATTGATAGGGCCAACTGGTCCGCTGGGTAGTGCAAGTGGAGATCTTTCGGGTAATTATCCCGGGCCTACGGTTGCTAAAATACAAGGTAACCCGGTTAGCTCAAATACACCATCGGTAAACCAGGTATTAAAATGGAATGGTTCGGCCTGGGTGCCATCTGCTGATAGCAGTGATTTTTCATGGAACCTGCTGGGCAACGGGGGGACTAATCCTGCATTAAATTTTATAGGAACAACGGATGCCAGCAATCTTACGTTTAAGGTGAACAGCCAGCTGGCCGGTTTAATAGATTTCAGCAGCTTTAATACTTCATTCGGGTATCAATCTGCAAATGCTAATACCGGAGTATCTAATACTTCATTAGGTTATCAGACCTTGTATACCAATACCAGCGGTAATTACAATACCGCTATAGGTGAAACTTCTTTATTTTTAAATACAACGGGTGCTGACAACTCCTCCTTTGGCCAGGGTAGCCTGTTCCTGAACACTACGGGATCAAATAACGTGGCGTGTGGTTACAGGGCCTCTTATTCGAACGATACCGGTTCGGCAAATACAGCTGCAGGATGGCAGGCGCTTTACTCCAATACGCATGGTTCGTTTAACGTGGCAGACGGTTACAAGGCATTGTGGAACAATATTACAGGGACACAGAATACTGCTGTTGGATACAATGCCAATGTTAACGGGGGGGCGTTAACGGATGCCACAGCTATAGGCGCCAACGCGATAGTAAATGCCTCGCATAAAATACGGTTGGGCGACGCAACCGTTACGGTTATTGAAGGCCAGGTTGGCTATACTTTTCCTTCAGATGGAAGGTTTAAGTATAACATTAACGAAGAGGACGTAAAAGGCCTTGATTTTATTAAACGTTTAAGGCCTGTGGTTTACAATTTCGATACTAAAAAGTTTGAAGAATTTTTAACTAAAAACATGTCTGCTGAAGAAAGGAAGGGGCACCTGGAGGGTCGCGATTTTGCGGCTTCATCTTCGGTTCGTCAAAGCGGTTTTATTGCGCAGGAGGTTGAACAGGCTATGCGCGAAAGTGGTTACAACTTTAACGGCCTGCATAAACCTGAAAGCGACAATGATAATTACAGCCTTGGTTACAGCGAGTTTGTTGTGCCATTGGTTAAAGCCGTACAGGAGCAACAAACCATGATTGAAGCACAGAAGGCAGACATTGAGGAATTAAAGAAACAGAACGCTTTAATGATGCAGGAAATTGAATTGCTGAAGAAGAAGTAGTGAGGAGGAAGTATTAAGTATTTAGACTTGAAACACCCATCATGGTGGATTTCTGTTGCAAAGCGAATTCCTCAATGCCGGGATAAAGGATGTTTTTCTGTATCAAATATGCCAACGCATGAATAAAGTGATTTACGTTAACCGGTCGTTTAACTTTGTCGCCCGGGTGCGGCGCAGTTCAAAAATCTGGCTTACACTGATATTGATTATTGTGGCGGCGTTTGGTTATGGGCAGTATTGCCTGCCAAACTACCAGGTAACTTCATGTGGTTCGGGTGATTATATCAGTGGGGTTCAGTTTAATACCATCAATAATCAAAATGCGGTTTGCCCTCCGGTTAATGCGAATAATACAGACTATTCAGGCACTTTTTGCACCAGCGTTTGCCCGGGCGCAAGCTACCAGATTACAATTACCAACAATCCCAATAACGGTGAATACATAGCAGTGTGTATAGATATGAATTGCGATGGAACATTTTCGGACCCGGGTGATTTTTTTCCTATCGGGTATGCATCTCCGGGTGGGGTGTTAAGCGCTAACATTTTTATACCCCAAAATGCTGTGGCGGGTAATTCAAAGCTGCGTGTGTTTTGCCAATCGGGCCTTGCACCGTTAACACAGGCAGATATTTGTGGCAATTTGGGCACCGGCGAGGTGCAGGATTATTGTTTAACTATTAACCCTGGTGTTGCAGTAAACCTGGGTAACCCCATTTCGCAATGTGGCGGAAGTGCTGTTTTAAATGCAGGTAATGCGGGTTCATCTTACGCGTGGTCTGATGGTTCCACAAACCAAACCCTGCTGGTTAGTGTTAGTGGCAATTACAGCACTACTGTAACCAGTGTAAATAGTTGCACCGCTACTTCTTCGGTTCAGGTTTATATAAAACCGGTGCCCTCCGTATATCTGGGTACCGATGTTACCAGTTGTGGCAGCCCCGTTACCTTAAATGCAGCCAACCCTGGCCAGTTATACGCATGGTCTGGCGGAGCAACAACCCAAACTATCAGCGCAGATACCAGCGGGGCCTACAGTGTTACTGTTACCGAAGTAAGCAGTGGTTGCACGGCTAGCGATACCGTGCTGGTAACCATAGACTCTGTTCCTCAAGTTACCTTAAACACGGTAGCGCCGCAATGCGGTGGTTTTGATACGTTGGATGCCGGGAATGCCGGGGCCGGTTATTTATGGTCTGATGGTTCAACCAACGAAACTTTAATAATCAGTAACAGTGGTATATACCGGGTTACTGTAACCAACAGCAATCAGTGTTCAGCCACCGCATCGGAAAGTGTTACTATTCATCCGTTACCGGTGGTTACTTTAAATATTCAGCCCAATGTTTGTAATACCGTTTCTAACTTTGTTTTGTATGGCGGCGCGCCTGCGGGTGGTACTTATTATGTAGACTATGCTGCAGATACTTCTTTCAATACTATTGATGCCGGTATTATCGGCCATAATATCAGCTACCTTTATACCGATACATTTGGATGCACTGATTCGGCGGACTCCTATATTACCGTGCGCAAGCATCCTTTTATTACTACGATAGGTTTTCCGCCTACCTGCGCTGGTTCGGCGCCGCTGGACCTTAATAACTATTTTACCCCGCCGGGTGGGGTATATATTGGTTTAGGAGTAAGCACCCATTTCTTTTATCCGCCACTAAGCGGTTCGGGTAAGGATACCGTTATTGATATTGTTACGGATAATTACGGTTGTGTTGATACATCGGTGTTTCCGTTAGTTATTAATCCTGCTGTAAAAGTTTCAATGACTCCAAGTGTACCGGATAATTCTATTTGTGCCGGGCAGACCGTTTCGTTTAATGCTGAGGGAGCAGCGCAATACCAGTTTTTTATTAATGGCCAGGCAGTGGATAGCATGTCGGCCACCAGCTCTTACAGCACCTTTGCGCTCCAGAATTCAGATGTGGTAACCGTAGTGGGAACCAACATTTGCTCTGCTGATACATCAGCGCCTGTGGGCTTTGATGTCCATTCTTTACCAGTGGTATCGGCAGGGATTGACACTTCTATTGCGTTAGGGCAATCGGTGCAGTTAAATGGTGTGGCTACCGGTTCAGGCCTGCTGGTTTATCAATGGAGCCCATCGGCGGTTTTAAGTATAGGAAATATACCGGACCCTGTTTATTCGGGCTCGGCAGATTCGGTTGTTTTTACTTTGAGTGTTTCAGATACTTACGGATGTATTGATTCAAGCCATGTAACGGTGCATGTTTATGTGCCTGATGCAATAGTATTGCCCAACATTATTACGCCCGATGGCAATGGTAAAAACGATACCTGGAAAATCAATACGAGGGTGGACCTGACCGGTTCAAGGCTCATCATATTTAACCGCTGGGGCGAGACCGTTTTTTACGAGCAGAATTACCATAACGAGTGGGGCGGAACCTATATGCAAACCGGAGAGAAACTTCCGGACGGAACTTATTATTACGAGTTGACGGTGCCAACACAGGATAATCACCTGTATAAGGGGGCTATTGATATTCTGAACAGTAAATAGTTTTTGGAAGAGGAATTTGTACGGTACCTGCAATCTTAAAGGGAAATTGACATGATGAAAAAGTATATTTTATTAACAGTATGGTCACTGCTGCTTAGTGTGCAGATAAGGGCCCAGCAATTGCCTTTATACAGCCAGCTGTATTTTATGCGCTTACTGTATAACCCCGCCCTTACTGCCTACAACGGAAGCAGCGATGTATATGGCTTTTACCGTAATCAATGGACAGCAATCCCCGGCCACCCTGTTACTGAAGGTGCCACCGGTGAAGTGAGTTTATGGAATGACAGGATAGGCGCAGGTTTTAATTTATACCAGGATAATACAGATATATTACACAATACCAATGCCCAGGTTTATTATGCACAAAAAGTGAAGCTGGCCAAAGACCATTTGCTATCGCTGGGTGTAGCATTAGGTGTTACTGAAACCCATATTGATTTTTCGAACGTTATTGCGGCTGATGTGGATGATGAAGGTATTGCGCAAGGTTATAAAGGCGGGGCTGCTTTTAATATGAACGTTGGCCTGGCTTACCAATGGAAAAAACTAACCATCCATTTTGCGGTACCGCAGGTTATTAATACTGAAACACGAATTATAAGTCAGTTACGGGAAAGCAATTATACCAACACGCGCCACTTTTTAGGAGGGGCCAGCTATGAACTGAGTTTTGCCAATGAGAAATATAACATTGAACCCAGTGTTCTGGTTAAGGCGGCACCAAATTTGCCAGTGCAGGTAGAGGGTGAATTAACGGCCAATTATAAGCGCATTGTTTTTCTTGGGGTAGGCTACCGGTCGGCTTACGGGCTTGGGGTAAATGCTGCGGTGCGTATCAGTAAAATAGTTACCATAGGGTATGCTTATGAAGAGCCTTTTATCCCGCATTTAAATTACTCTATTACGAAGGGAACTCACGAGGTGATATTGGGAGTAAACTTCGACAAATGGCTTAAAAAGAAGAAAACCGATAAGACAGATAACAAGAAGGATGAAGATGAGAAGAAACCCGATGATGTTAATCAAAAGCTTGATTCGCTGATACAAATGGTGCATAAACTGGATAGCACCGTTGCGGCCATTAAGGATAGCAAACAGCAACTGGATAGCGCCAGGCAAAGCCTTGACTCCATACTGGCTAAAAACATGGAGCAAGATCAGAAAATAAAAGAACTGAGTGACCGGATGAATACCATGAAGGCGCAGTTTAAAGACAGCCTTGACAATATGGCCAAAGCCTATCGCCAGAGGGTAAAAGACAACCCGCCGGTTAATTTCCCTGATGCGATTAATAAGGATACAAAGGCTGATGAGGGCGAAATTTATCGTTTGAACAGTGTTTCGTTTGGCCTTAACAGCAGCTATCTGCAAAAGGAATCTTTTAAAGAGTTGGATAACGTGGTATCATTCCTAAAACTGAACCCAAAAATCCATATCCGGGTTCTGGGCCACACAGATTCCATTGCCTCTTCAAAATACAACCAGTGGCTATCTGAGCGCAGGGCTATGAGCGTATATGACTACCTGTTAAGCAAAGGAATTTATGGCGACAGGCTTGTTTACATAGGCTTTGGTGAGAAGGTACCTATTGCTGATAACTCTACAGAGGCCGGAAGGGCGGTGAACCGAAGGGTGGAGTTTGAGATTGTAAAGTAAAAGGCCTTTGGTGTTTGATATAAGCGGCCTTTTGGAATTCGGATATTTGTTGTAGAACAATTCTCACCTCCGCCTACGCCCCCTCCGGAGGGGGCGTAGGGGCAATTTTCGCTTTGCGAACATTGAATCAAACGTGCATAGTTATGGTTTCGAACACGGATTGTAACAGAACAAACTTCAATGCCTTTTAAAAAACTCCCAGATAACTTCGCTGGCGTTTAAGTCCTGCGTTGTTTTACCAACCAGCATGGAGGGCAGATACTGGTAACCACCGGGCCAGGTGTGGCCGCCGTTTCCAATTACATAACTGATTACTTCGGTATTGTTTTTTCCTCCGCTGTAAACTCTTTTGGTAACGGTAGTGGCATCATGTTTTAATTCAGGCAGGCTGGTAATAGCGGGTTGAAGATTGCACCCATCGCGGCGGGCCCATTTTTCAACAATGGCCTGATGGGAGAGAATAGTACTTTTAGGCAGCCGGGGAACAATGCCTCCGTTTACCGGTACCAGCTTATCCTTATCGCCAATTATGAGCATGATGGGTATGGGTTTTGTTGTTTGGCAGTTTGCATCAATTGCAGAATCAACGGTTGATGCCACAGCAGCCACTGCAGCAATTTTATCAGCCAGCTCGCATGCCAGGCGAATACTCATAGAGCCACCGTTTGACATACCCGCTACATAAACTTTGTTTGAGTCGATTTTGTACTCCATAACCAGAAAATCTATCAGTGTCCTTATAAAACCCACGTCATTTATTTCCTCATTTCTTCCCCGTCCGTCGTTCCATTGCTGGTTCATGCCTTCGGGGTAGGCCAGTATAAATTTCTCCCGTTCTGCAATAGCGATAAAGCCGGTTAGCTGTTCCATTTTTTCAGCATCACCACCCGAACCGTGTAGCAGTAATACCAGAGGCATATTTTTTAACTTATCCCAACCGGTGGGGCGGTAGAGGGCATAGGTGCGGGTGTATTCCCCGGCAAGTATGCTTTCACGCAGAGGTGTTAAGGGGTTATCTGCGGCAATTGCGGGTTTGCCGTTCAGGCAAAATACAATCAGGAGCAAATAAAAGACTACGGTGTTTTTCATTGATTGAATATAGAGATAAAAGTATGAAGCTACTTTAATGGTAATGTGCTTGCCGAAACTTGCCCATCGCTTAAATTAAAAGTGCCATGCTGAAATTCAGCATGGCACTTTTAATGAATTAAGTAATAATATAATTAGCGGCTTAATACAATTTCTTTGACCAATCTTTTATCCCCCTGTTTTACTTCAATGATATAAACTCCATCAGGGTAC
>CAISWS010000238.1 GCA_903889265.1 uncultured Bacteroidota bacterium | reverse complement strand
TGCCACATCGTCGTTACTTGGTTGCGCAGATACTTCAACACAAACACTGGCTGTTACTTTATGCAGCTTTAATGACCCAATTGATACTTCTGTTATATCTTATGGACCTGAGGTTGTTCAGTTTCATCCGGCATCGAACGTAGCAGGTTACTCTTATGCGTGGAGTTTCAGTGATGGAGGAACAGCTACCGGCACTCCGGTTACCCATACTTATAATGGTAGTGGATCTTATACGGTGGATTTATCTGTAAGTGACGCTTCGCTGGGTTGTTCTGCCACCAGCACTATTACCCTACAGATAACCAATACCTGCGGATTAACAGCGGGCTTTACCAATTGGGGTAACGGTTTAACGCAGACTTTCAATACTTATAATTACGATTCGCTGAGCGGTGCCATTGCAAGCTGCACATGGTCGTTCCCTGGTGCAACACCATCTACTGCGAGCGGACTTAATGTAAGCGGTGTTGTTTATCCTGCGGTAGGAACTTATCCGGCCTGCGCTTATATTGTTTCCACCGGTGGGTGTATTGATACAGTTTGTAATACTGTAACTATTACTGCACCGACCTTTATGATTTCCGGAGCAGCCAGTAAGGCAAGCGGCCCGGGTTTTGTTGGTACGGTTTACCTGATAGTTCAGGATTCTGTTGGCCATTTGTCTTTACTTGATTCAACTGTTTCGCAATACGACAGCAGCGGTTCATTTAATTATTATTTCTATAGCCTGCCGGCTGATACTTATTTTGTAAAAGCCGCGCTAAGCGCTACGGACCCAGACTATGCTAACTACCTGCCTACTTATTATGGCGATGTGCTAACCTGGGGTACTGCAACACCTGTAATTATTACAAACAGCGATGCCAGTGCTATTGATATTTCGCTTGTTGCAGGCAGCAACCCAGGCGGACCTGGTTTTGTGGGTGGCTATGTTAGCCAGGGCGCAGGTTTGGTTATAGGAAACCAGGGCTATTCGTATGCAAAGGCGCTGGGCGATCCTATAGCCAATGTGCAGATTAACCTTTTAACCAGCACGAATCAACCAGTAGCTTATACGTTCAGCGATGCCAATGGCCATTACCAGTTTGCCAACCTGGCTTTGGGCAGCTACAAGATTTATGTTGAGCAGCTTAACAAGATACCAACCCCGCTTGATTTTACGCTGACTGCAGAAAACCCGGTTGACAGCGGCGCTAACATGAGCGTTAACAGCCATAGTGCAACCGGTATAGACAACACCGCTAACCTGCAGTTAATGGAGGTATACCCGAACCCGGTTATCAGTACGGTTCAACTACAAATGGATTGCAAACAGGCAGCGGACGCTACTTTGAAACTGGAAGATGTATTGGGCAGAACTAACCTGGTGCAGGAAATTAAGCTAAGCAGCGGACAAAATACCACTGAAGTGAATATGGCTGGTTTTGCTGCAGGTGTTTACCAACTGGTTATACAAACAGGCAGCCAGCAGGTTACTTATAAAATTGTAAAAGCAAAGTAGTAGTTAGAATTTAGTATAAAGTATTAAGGTAATACAAATTATGCCGGACGACCGGATTTAAGATTTCCTTTTCTTTCCTTTTTCCTTTGTGTGTGCCGGGCTGCCTGATAGTGCAGCCCGGTTTTTTTTGGGGGTAATCTGACTTCTTCGGGAAATAGCCAGCAGCCAACTCACCCCTCCCGCTGAAACAGCGGTACAAGTTATCCTTCGGACATCCCCTCTCTTTGAAAAAAAAAGAGGGGAAATGCCAATACAAATTCCGGGTTGGCATTTATTACGGAAGTATAATCGTCTGAATCAGGATTTGCAGGATTACATGCAGATTGATGCAGGAGAATAGAGGTAAGTTATGTTAGGGTTCTACTATCCACCATTGGTTACCCCAGGAATCCTGAAAGCCGGCGGTGTAGCCGTACTCTTGTTTGGAGGGAGGGGTTAGGGATGTTGCTCCGTGGGCCAGTGCTTTGTTGTATGTTTCATCAACTGATTGAATGTAAACGAACATGCCTGCGGGCCGGACTGTAATTTGTTCTGTAACATCGGCGAACATGATGATACCATCGCCAACGGTTAATTCGCCGTGCATAATTAAATCTTTGGTGCGGGGTACTATCAGTTGTTCGGTTGAGTTGAAAACGGTTTTCATGAAGGTTACAAAGGCCCTGGCATTGGGGATGATAAGGTAAGGCATGATGGGGAGGTATTGTTTGGGGATGTTCATGATGTTGGTTTGGGAGCAAATTTAGGAAATAGACTTCTAGGGAAAATACTCAAAATACAGGTATCGCACGGAGAAAATGTAGAGTGAGCAGCCGGGAAATACAAAATGGTTAAATACATTTTCGAGATTTTCCGAAGAGGGTTAATGAATCCCTTTCATAATTCGCTTTTTTGAATCCTTACGGCGACGCGGTCCTGTCAGAAGAAGGGGAAAATGTTGAATTAAGAAAGAGAGAAAATGACAAGTACACTTTAACCCAAACTTGCCTCCGGTTGTTTGCGATTTGCAAACCATAGAAGGCCTAAGAACAGGATAACGCCCAGTACCCCAAAAACAGCCTCGACGATGAGCATGCCTGAGGGGCCATAATTGTCGTAAGCCATTCCGTCGATGATGGTCATATAATAAATAGGGGCGTTTGAAAGCGAGGCGTAAACGGTGAATTTTGTAGCGGCTGCGCCTTTGCCGATAGCCTCGAAAACGAAAGCAGTAAAACCGGCATAGGAGAGGCCGAGGATAAAGGCGTATAAGGAGGTCCAGATGATATACATTAACCGGGTGTGGGGAGCAACGGCCATAGCAACAGCACATATGGCCATAAGTACCCCGAAAGCAGTATATGCAATTTGCCGGTTCATGCGGTCGCAAACCCAGCCGCCAAACAGGCAACCGGCGGCGGTAATAAGCCCGCTCATTACACCCGTAACAAAGGCTACGGTATCCGCATCAGCGTGCCAGTCGCCGGCTACTGCTGACCAGAGATTGGAAGCGGCACCGGTGCCGAGAGGGAGAAAACATAATATCATGGCCAGTATGCCCATGCGGGTTTTAAGCGTATCCCAGATATCGGTAAAAAGATTTTTTAAGGTTGCAGATACTTTTTCTGCCTGAACGGTTGATGCCGGTTCGTTGACCCAGAAGAGGGCGAGGCAGCAGGCGGCACAGGCTATTGCCAGCGTGACAGGTGATACCCACGTAATTGCTGCATGTTGTGCCAGCCAGAGCCCTGCGCCCCCACCGACACCAGAGCCGCCGAGGTTGCCTGCCTGAAGAAAACCACCTACGATGCCTTTGCGGTGGTGTGGAGTATCGTGCGCGGCGAGGCCATTAGAGGCTGTGCCCAGAAACGATACGGCTATATTTGCGGTAACTACTATTGCTGTAAGCAGAGGAAGGCTTGATTCTTTAATTGGCAAAAGACCGGTTAATGCAATGCATACGGCACTTATTACTGCGCCGATGATGTACCATTTTTTAAGTGAGAGGGTAGCATCTACCAATGGTGCCCACAGAAATTTAAAAACCTGTGGTAAAAGACTGGCACCTACCAGCGCAGCGACGGCCTGGACGGAGACGCCGTCTTTTGTGAGCAGATAACCCAATGCCACGGTTACATAGCCTGAGACGACCCCAAACGGAAGCACCAGGATGAGAAATATGAGGGGATGTGCGGGCTTTGGGTCGGTTGGGTTTTCCAGGAGTCGGTTCATTTAAGAAAATTACATGGTGTTAAATGGTTGCCTGATGAATGAAGGTAAATTATTTTTTGATAAGCCGATACCCGGTTAGCCCAGAGGTGTCTTCTTCTTTGAGCGGTCCGTTTTTTTTGCAGGTACTTTGCCAATTCTTTTATCGCCACGGCGGATTAACGTGCAGAGTTCGATAACTGAAGATTCGAAATCGGGGGCGCTTACGGGTATCATTTGCCAGGCGGTTTCGCCGGCTCCGTTATTGAGGATAGAGACTGAGCACATGGAGGGGAAGGTTTGTTTTAAGCTTTGATGATTTTGGTGCGATGTGGCTATCCATACGCCGTTTACTTCGGTATGGTCTTTTCTATCGCGGACAATGAGTATGATTTTATTGCCTATGTAAATTCCGAAACAGCCGAAGAAGGGTTTGACCACGTATTGGAGAGGTTCGAGGTATTCGAACACAAAATCGAAGGGTATATTTTTTTTAAGGGCCATAAACGAGTGTTTGAAAATAACATAAAATGCGCAGTGGCTGACGACTGAAAGGTTTTGAAAACAATAATGCAGGACCAAACCCTGAGTATTAGCTTTGAATTTTTATTTTTGCGGGCGACACATTTTTTTTACCTAACCCCACGTTAAATAATGAAAGCAAAATTTTACTTTTTGACCCTATTTACTGCTATGTTTCTGAACAGTTTCAGTCAGCAGATACCGAATGGAAGTTTTGAAAACTGGAATAATAAATATACCCCAACGGGGTGGTCGGGTGTTGAAGACCTGCTATCGACTCTTTTACCAATTACCACATCTTACTTTACTTTCAAAGACACTACTACTTTTACACAGGGCACTGCCTCGATAAAGCTGCTTACGGATACCGTACCCGGAGTTTATAACAGCATTGTTGGAATTCAACCGGGGCTTGCTACTTTGGGAACTGCGGCGTTGGTGCCATCGGGCGGGTCGTACGCCCCGGCATTTACCGGTATTCCTTTTGCTTACCGGCCGGACTCAATCATATTTGACTATTTTGCAACATCTCCGGGCTTAGACAGTGGTGGTGTGCAACTGGCTTTAACCAGGAGAGGAGCTGTAGTTTTGGGCGCGGGCACGTATCTGCACCTGGACTCTAACTGGGTGCATGTGGCACTGCCGCTTGCACAAGCCTACGTTAGTACCGATTACCCTGATACCCTGACAATTCAATTTGTTTCAAGTGCACACCAAACTGCTGTTGTAGGAACCAGCCTGCATGTGGATGGTGTAAGATTTGGCTACGTAAATCAGCCTTTGAGTGTTGTAACCAGCGGTACGGGTGTGTTATGCACCGGGGATTCAATAACTTTACAGGCAAATGCAGGTGGAAGCCCGAATTACTCCTATCAATGGGGCCTTGCGGGAACACCTATCAGCGGAGCAGTAAGTGCCACCTATGTGGCAAAAGCTACAGGTAGTTATACTGTAACAATTGATAGTTCAGGTTCTACGGTAACCTCGCAACCTGTGGTGATAGCAACAGATAGTATTGTTGCTACAATTATTGGATTGAACGATACGCTTTGTACTAATTCAGCAGCTGTTGTTCTGCATGGTACACCTGCAGGTGGAGTTTATTCAGGAAACGGGGTTACTTCTTCGACCTTTAGACCATCACCCACTTTACTTGGTTTGGATACTGTTACCTACCAGGTAACTGATATAAACGGTTGTG
>CAISWS010000237.1 GCA_903889265.1 uncultured Bacteroidota bacterium | reverse complement strand
TAAACTATCATTGGCCATAGTGCCATCCGCCTGAACAGTATCGCCCGAAATACCAATGAAGAAACCCAGCGAATCAAGTGTTACCGCACTACCTGCCCTGGGAAGTGAATATGTAGAACTGGCCTGGAAATTGGCAAAAGCCAGGCTATCAAAAGCTACCTGCGCAAAAGAATTTTTTTGCTGATCGAAAGATGCGGGAGTTATAAAAGAAGTCAGTTCCTGCGCAACCGGCGAGATATTTGCGCCGTTCCAGCTTCCATTAAAACTTATCTGGAGCAGGCCGGCCGTTATTTCATTATAGGTACTATAATCCAAAACATCGGAGGTATCGCCAAGGGCCTTCATACCGGAATGGTTCTGTAATGAATGGCCCTGATGATGTGCCTGCCAAGGCGTAACTGAACCCGGCAACAACTGAAAATGCCTGGGCTGGGGAATTAACTGCTGCCCAAAGGAATACTGCCCAAATAACACCACAATGATAAACAGGGGCAAAAACGCCTTTAAAGCTTTGGATGGGGAAGAGTAGGTATACATAAGATTGTTTTTTTGAAGATTGAAAATAACCTCAAACGTTCAGCGCCGTGAACATAAAGATAGCCTGACATCTATCCCGATGACGTAATATTAATCAATCTTTTTTTATTTCTGCATATAATAATGTTAAAGCAAGGGCTATGGGGCCTAAAGCATTTTTCGATGGTTTGATGCGGTTAATGCAGGTTGACGCAGAGCGCGCAGAGTTAATACACACAAAGAACCGCAAAGGAATTTTATTTTTCTTTGCGGTTCTTTGTGATTCTTTAGCGGGCTTTGTGTTAACCTGTATTTTTTTATTCAGGCCCTATGGCCTGTATTGAAAGTGTGATTACCCAATTGAATAACACGTTTTATTTATACGGCTCAGCATCCATACGGAAACCCACCTGCTCAGCTCCCAACATCTCCTGCAGCGAACTTACCTCCTCTTTCAAACCCCAATGGCGGCTTAGTTTGATATAAAAATCAGCAGGTTTATAACCGGCTTCGCGCCAGGTTTTTAACGAGTAGCTGCCGGCCGATTTGGAGAGTTTGTTACCCTGCTCATCAAAAATTAATGGATGATGGTAAAACTTACTTTGTGCAAAGCCCGGGTGGCCCGTTAACTGCGCCAGGTAAATTTGGGCTGCGGTGCTGGTAAGCAGGTCGGCCCCGCGCACTATATGGGTGGTATTATAAAAAATATCATCGGCCAGCGAGCTTAACTGATAGGCCACAATACCATCGCGGCGGCGCACGGTAAAGTGGCGCATTTGGTGGTACAGGTTTACGCTTACGTTTCCGCGGTATGCATCGGGCACTGTAATGGTGGTGGGGTTAGGGGTTAATATCCGCAAGGTGGTATCGGGTGTATCAAGGGGCAAAAACAAGGCGGTGCAGGCGCCACTGTATTGCCCGGCAATTTCGCTGCGGGGGCATGCGCAGGCAAAAACCTTACCGGTGTCAATAAGCTGCTGCAACAAGGTATTGTACCGGTGGGCGTGGTGGTGTTGGGCAAAATGGGTTGTATATTCATCGGGGGTTTGGGGGCCTTCATCCCAGGTAATGCCCAGCCATTCAAGGGTTTTAAAAATATCCTCCATGTATCCGGGGCGACTGCGGGTGGTGTCCTGGTCATCAATACGCAGGCGAAGGCGGCCATTGTTACGGCGCACCAAAAGCCAGGTAAGCACAAAGCTGGCTGCGTTACCAAAATGGAGGTAACCGCTGGGTGTAGGTGCTATGCGCGAACGGAGCATAAAACGAATATACAACAGCCTCCTTAAATCTTACCAGGTGAGGTAGGTGCATACCCAATAGCCGTTTCTGCTTCCCAAAACCCGGAATGGGTTAGGGAAACCCCTTCCGGGTGTGCGCCCCAAAAGGGTTTCTCTCATCCTTTCGGGGCCAACTGCCACAATTTGGTATGCACCCGGTAAGGGTTAAAACTAATACCGGCAAGCCCGTTTTAATTTAGCCTCCCCTTTGGCGAGGTTTAATGGGGCCACACTTTCCCTTAAAACGTGCACACTTACACCCTTAAACGCCGCACTTACGAATTATGCTGTTATTTAACACAACATATCGTTTTATTTGTAAACAATTATTTCCGGTTTACGTAATATAAAATTAGAATGAAATATTTTAAGGCTGAAATAATATACGAGCTGATTTCAAATAATGGAAGCACCGAGCAGGGAAAACAAATATTGTATTGCTGCTCGCCAACTGTATTACCCACCAACGAAGACTTACTTGAACTGTTTAACAGTTTATATGCCTATAACAAAAAGTTTGTAATGGCCTTTTGGAAACAGGTGCGGGAAGAAGATATCCCTACTGACGAAATACATCTTCTTTAATAAACATCCACTGCCTGCAGACGGTACGGGGCATAACCCGAAACACATTCAACAGCCCATTTCCTAAATCCACAGCGCAGGCTTTTTAAGCGCCAAAACACCACAAACAGCTACACTTACACCCCCAAAGCGGTGCACTTACGAAACTCGGTTATTAACCACAAAAACTTAGTTTATATTTGAAAAAATGTAACAATTGTCAGTTTGCAGTTTTCCGTTTACAGTTGAATACAAGAATTTACAACCGTGCCTGCCTTTACCTTTTAACCGAAAACTGCAAATTACAAACCGTAAACCTAACTCATGAAACAAACCCCTACCCTCGCCCTTAAATATTGTTTTATGGTTTTAATGATGCTGGGCCTTTACAGCAGCCAAGCTCAGTATGTTACCATACCTGATACCGCTTTTGTAAACTGGTTAAACACAGCATGTACCTGGAGCAATACTTTGGTGGATAGGATCGTTCCCGGCTACCCACGCGAGCGCATGCCCGAAATTACTGCCGAATTAG
>CAISWS010000236.1 GCA_903889265.1 uncultured Bacteroidota bacterium | reverse complement strand
ATCCAGTACTTTTTTATTGCTTACCTGGTTTAACAACATCCGCATCTGGCCGGGCAACTGTTTTTCTTTTACTTTTTCAATAGCCTTGCGCACCGCCTCTTTCAGCAGGTCCGATTCGTAGGGTTTTAGAAGATAATCCAGCGCAGCAAACCGGATAGCACGGATGGCGTATTGATCAAACGAGGTGGTGAAAATTACCGAGTGATTAAGTGATGGCAATCGTTCCAGCATTTCAAAGCCTGTCATATCCGGCATTTCAATATCCAGGAAAATGATATCGGGTTGCCATTGTTTTATGGCACCAATTCCTTCGGCACCATTTTCGCATTGCTGCACTATGGTTATTTCACCAGTAATCCGGGATAGCATGTCTTTAAGCTGCTTCCGGCTCATAGGGTCATCGTCAATAATAACGGCTGAAATAGGAGGGGTTGTATTCATTCAGCGTCTAATTTAATGTTTCCTTTATTTTGCCCCAATATTTTATAGCTGTGCTGATATCACTGCAAATCTGAATCACGGCGCCTTTCATTTTGGGGCTAAGTTTATTTGCATTCCTCACTCTAGTTTCCAATTGTTCAGTCTTCGCTAATGATTTTGTTGCACCCATAATTTTTAGCTGCGGCTTTAAGCTGTGCAGCGCTTTATAGAGCGCATTTTTGTTTGAAGTTTTTAGCGCTTCATTCATTTGCTCCATTTGTTTGGGGGCAAATTTCAGGAAGATATCTATATACTCTTTTATTTCTTCCGGGTTACCACCGGTTAAGTTTTGCAGGTAAGTCTCATCAACTTGCCCGGAATTATTACGGGATGCGCCGCTGGTTTTGGCAGCTTTAAATTCAGGCTGAGGGTCGTTTTTATTACCAGTGTGTTTATATATCTGCTGCAGTAATTCTTCCGGTAAAAAAGGCTTGTTTACGTACCCGTTCATGCCACATTGCAAGCAACTGTCGGGGTCTGTTTTTAGCACGCTGGCGGTAAGTGCCACGATGGGGATACTTTTTTTCTTTCCGGAAAATCCTTTTCTTATTTGGCGGGTGGTTTCGTAGCCGTCCATAACCGGCATGTGGATGTCCATAAAGATAATATCGTAATTGTTTTTCTTCAGTTGCTGAATTACTTCTTTGCCTGTATTGGCAACGGCAATTACTGGCTTATGAATCAGCTTTTTGAGCATTTCAACTGCAACTATCTGGTTGTATTCGTTATCCTCGGCCAGCAGAATTTTAAGTCCGGCGAGATCCTTTGCCGGTTTGCCGGGTTTTTTGTTTTCAACGGAACTCAGGCTATCTGCCTTACCCGGTTTAAGGGTGATGGTAAATGAAAACTCCGAGCCTTTTCCCGGTTTGCTTTTTACAGTTATGTGGCCACCCATTAACTCAACCAGTTGTTTAGAGATAGTGAGGCCAAGTCCGGTTCCGCCGTACTGTCTTGTAGTGCTGGTATCGGCCTGGTTAAAGTTTTCAAATATGGCTTCCAGTTTTTCAGGTGCAATGCCTATACCGGTGTCGGTTACACTAAAGCGGTATTTATTTCGCCCCTGGGATTTTACCGCCAAACTTACTTTGCCTTTATGCGTAAATTTGAAGGCGTTGCCCAGCAGGTTAATAAGCACCTGGTTCAACCGGTTCTGGTCGCCGGTTAATATTTCCGGAATGCCGGCTTCCCAATCCACATACAGCGGCAGGTTTTTTTCATCCACTTTCAATTCAAACATTTGCGCAAGCATTTCAAGCTGGTGTTTCAGGTTAAACGGGGTGTCTTCTAAAATCAGTTTACCAGCTTCAATTTTCGATAGGTCTAATATGTCGTTAATTACCACCAGCAGGCTATCTGACGAATGTTTAACGGCTTGCAGATAACTATGGTTTTTATTGTTCTGCGCGGATGAAAGCAACAGGTTGGTCACGCCCATAATGGCGTTCAGCGGTGTGCGTATTTCATGGCTCATATTGGCCAGAAACATTTGTTTGCTGCGCTCACTTTGTTCGGCGCGCTGTTGCTGAAATTCTGCCTCCTTTTTTTGCTGCGCCAGCAGTTCATTGGCTTCCTGCAGGGCTTCTTTTTTCTTCCGTTCAAAAACCACTTCCTGCTCCTTTTTATCAATCTGATAACTAAACTGCAGGCCGGTTATTTTTTTAATACTTTCTTCATTCATTAATTCTTTTTCGGCTTCGCGGAATTGCTCATGAAAACTAAGTGCAGCCACGGCATCACCCTCTGCTTTTTTCAACTCGTACCAACTTTCAAGTGCTTCTTTTCTCTGGCTTTTGCTGTTTATTTCATTAGCCAGTTTAAGGCCACGATCAAGATAGGCTGAAGCAGTACCATATTCTTTTAGTGCGGTATGTATTTTGCCCAGAAAAATGGTTGACCCGCAAATGCCTAAGCGGCTCTTTACTTCTTCCAATATTTTTAACCCTGCAAGCGAATCGGACAGTGCTTTTGGGTAATCCTTTTGTTCGTAATGGATTCTACCCAGGTTATGCAAGGCGCGGGCTATACCTTCTTTAAATCCTATTTCCTTATTTAGTTGCAGCGAAATATCCAGGTGAAAGGATGCACTGGGATAGTTACCCTGCAAAGTATAAATCACTCCAATCATGTTGTGTACGGCAGCTATGCCGGGCTTATCTTCCATTTGGCTGCCCGGGCCGCGTGTATCTTCCCGTATTTTAAGGCAAGCAAAAAAATTGGCGAGGGCTTCGGGGTAATTAGCCTGGCGGCGGTAAACCATTCCAATACTTTCATAAGAACTTGCAAGGCCCTCTTTATCGCCTATTTCTTCCCTTATTTTTAATGCTTTAAAGTGTTGCAGCAGCGCTTCAGGGTCGTTGTTTTGGTTCAGGTAAGCAGCGCCGATATAAGTGCACGAATCGGCGATACCTCTTCGGTCGCCTATTTCCTCTCTTAATCTAAGCGAATGCTTTAAGTGTGAAAGGGCTTCGGCAAACTGAAGCTGATGCATGTAGATTATGCCAATGCCGGTTAGGGCCTTGGCCATAACAAATTTATCACCGGTTTTGGTGGCCAGTTCAAGTGCGTTAAAATGCATGGCCAGTGCACTGGCATAGTTGCCTTGCCTGAAAAGAATTTTGCCTGCAAGGTTATGCGCATAGGCCAGGCCCTTTTGATGTTTTAATGCAACAAATAGCGCCTTTGCTTTTTTGTTTTCCTCGTCAGCCGCCGGGTAATTTCCTGACGCCCATAAAATATGCGCCTTATAAAAATGTACCCAGCCTTTATAAACATCCTTTTTTAAAGTGGCGCTAAGCTTTAAAAGCCTCTCAACATAAAAATCCTCATGACCGTCGTATATGGAGGAATAATGCTTCAATATCTCCAATATCACTTCTGCCTGTTCTTTGGGCCTGGTGGTAGATTGCAGTTTGGTTTCAAGCAATAATCTTTCTTCCTGTATGGTCATTAGCAGCATGAATGGTGCGAAAAGATAGTTGAAATAAAATAAAGTTGGAGTTGGCTTTGGGGAGTGCAACGGGAGGCTATTTATCTGGCCTATTGCAGGGGCGGCAAATTGCAGGGGGCGAAAAATTTTTGGGCCCCTTCGGGAGGCCGGTGACTATTCGGTGGGTTAGTGTAAAAAAAACACCTTAATTTTTTGCAATTTTTTCAAAAAGGTTACCTTTAAAAAATAATCGGGTAAAAGTCTCCCCTTTTTGCCAATGAAAATGCCTGAGTTTTAAGGCCCCGGAAAGCATAAATTGTTTGTATGAAAATAAAATTACTATTTCTCGCTGCTTGTTGTTTAATGGCGGTTTCGGCCTCTTATGCGCAAGCCCCACAGCAGATGAATTACCAGGCAATTGTGCGGGATGCAGGCGGGCACCCTTTACCTGCAAACGATACTGTTACCGTTCGTTTTATCATTCACAATGGCTCACCTTCAGGTGGGGTAGCTTACCAGGAAACTACCAGTTGTATAACCAATCAGTTTGGTTTAATAACGCATGCTATTGGTTCGGGAGGCAACCTGGCAACGGTAGGCTGGGGAAGCGGTTCTATGTATTTGCAGGTTGAAATAGACCCTGCCGGTGGTAACAACTTTACTGATATGGGAACCACGCAATTGCTGAGTGTTCCCTATGCACTTTATGCAGCCAACTCTGCACCTGGTCCGGTTGGGCCTACAGGTTTAAGAGGCGATGCCGGGGCTACCGGTGTAGCCGGTGCAATTGGAGCCACTGGCTTAATGGGTTTGCAGGGGCCAACGGGTCAGCCAGGTGTTGCGGGCCCAACAGGGGTACAGGGACTAATGGGTTTACAAGGCCCTACAGGTTTTGGTTTACAGGGAGTAACAGGTGCGCAGGGGCCCATTGGTGCTACAGGTGCTGTGGGTAGTGCTGGGCCAACTGGTGTTGGGGTTCAGGGAATAGCCGGTGCTACCGGTGTGCAGGGCAATCCGGGTATAACCGGAGCAACTGGCGCACAGGGTGGTCCGGGCCAGGCAGGAGCTACCGGTGCGCAGGGAGTTCAGGGGCCATCAGGTATGGATGGTGTACAGGGGCCAACCGGCGCCGCCGGGCCATCTGGTATTGACGGAATTCAAGGGCCAACGGGTGCCATGGGGCCTTCCGGAATTGACGGAGCCCAGGGTGTAACAGGAAATATGGGCCCATCAGGAATTGATGGTGCTACGGGCGCTGCTGGTGCAACAGGCTTTATTGGTAGCGGAAGTTTGGCGGGCAACACTCCTTACTGGAACGGAACCGACTGGGTGCTTAATAGCAGTAATATTTATAATGACGGATTAAACGTAGGTATAGGTACCGTTAATCCGGTATACCAGTTTGAGGTAACCACCAGTAACCCAACCAGCGGTGTTGAGGGCATCAGTAACCTGGATACTACAGGTTTTGCGGGAACGTATTATTACTCGTCGGGGGTTAACAGGGGTTATATAGGGTATGTAGGAAACTCAGCTGGCTGGTGCGCACCAAATTCGTTCCAGGTAGGTACGCTGGGTAATTCAGATTTCAATCTGTTGGTTTCTAATTGCACGCCACGGCTTACGGTTAAGTCGGGTACAGGTTATGTTGGTATTGGAAATACCGCACCGGCTTCGTTACTGGATGTAAACGGTAATATTAATGCGGCCAGCGGATTTAGAGTTGCCGGTGCTGCTGCTTCCGGTAATTTTTTAAGAGGTAACGGAACAAACTTCGTTTCATCGCCCGTACTTGCAACGGATATTCCTGCAGGCAGCACTAACTATATTCAAAACTCAACAACATTACAAAGCAGTGCTAACTATAATATAAGCGGTAACGGAACTGTGGGCGGTAATTTGAATGTAGGGGGAAACGATACGGTTGGCGGTAATATGCAGGTAAACGGGTTATTATCGATAAAGCCTGTTACTATAGGGCTTGTAGGGGGAACAAGCGCAGCCCCGCTTAATCTTACCAGCACATTGGCTTCATACATGGGCTTGCTCCCAACTTCTGCCAGTAACCAATATTATCAATTGCCGCTTGCCAGTGCTTACCCGGGGGCTATGGTATTTTTTAGGGATAATTCAACCAGTGTGTCGGCTTATATTATAGCACCAGCAACCGGTAATATATTTGGCGCCAATACCAATACCATTTATAATTCGGCTACAGGTTATACTTTAACCCCCGTTACCGGAGCCGGAAATTATAGAACTGTGCTTGCCGTTTCGGACGGTGTAAACTGGACCTTAATGGCTTTCAACTAAACAATAATGACCTTTGTCAAACTGTTAATTATTTGTTAAGGCCGGTAAATTGCATAAATTAGCCTTGCCGTCCGACGAATCTAATATTTAAAATAAAATTTATGATTTTGAAAAATACACTGCCGAAAATTATACTGTCAATTTTGCTTGGTGTTGTTTTTACACTTAGTTATGGCCAAACCGGAACTGTTAATGGTACCGTACTGGATGATAAAAAAGAGCCGGTAATGGGTGCCACAATTAAAGTAAAGGGCTCAGGCCTTGGAGCGGCAACAGATATGGACGGCAAATATTCCATCGCCAATGTACCTACCGGAAAACAGGTTTTACAGATTTCATATATCGGCTATACTTCATTAGAACAGGAACTGGAAGTTACCGAAGGAGTGAATTCGGCCACTGCATCTACGTTAAAGGAAGATAATAAAGTATTAAGTGAGGTAGTGGTGGTAGGTTATGGAACCCAGATTAAAAAAGAAGTATCCAGCTCCTTATCGGAAGTAAAATCTGATGCTCTGGCTGACAGGCCGGTTTATGATTTTACATCTTCATTACAGGGCCAGGCAGCAGGGGTTGACATTGTAACAGATAACGGCCTTGCGGGTGCAACAACAACTGTTCGTGTGCGTGGAACAAAATCATTAACCAACAGTTCTGAACCGCTATATGTTATTGATGGTGTGCCTATTGTTTCTTATGATATCAGTAATGCAGATGCAACTTCGGGGTATAATATTTCTCCTATGTCAAGCATTGACCCGGCTGATATTGAAAGTGTGGTAATATTAAAAGATGCTTCGGCAACTGCCATTTATGGTGCACGGGGCGCTGGTGGTGTAATCCTGGTAACTACCAAGCATGGTAAGTCAGGTAAAACAAAAGTGGACATTTCGTTTAATACCGGTATGAGCCAGGCTGCGCATGTTATTTCGCTGGAGAATGGCCCGCAATACATGCAATCTTATTATGGTGCATGGAGAAATGACAGTGCGGCAACGATGGCTGCAAACCCAAACGGGCCTAAACCTGCTTTTACGGGTTATCCCCAGGGTATTACCGCTGCAACCGCTGCTAATACCAATTGGTTAAAATTGCTGTTAAGAACTGGGCATTATGAAGATGTAAACGTAGCCGTTAGCGGTGGTGATGCAAAAACCACTTATTACCTGGGTATGAACTTCCGCGATGACCAGTCGTTTATGGTGGGCAATGCTTTTAAACGGGCCAGTTTCAGGGCCAATCTGGACCATACGGTAAATAAATATTTCTCAATCGGCTTTAACTCCAGCCTGGCTTATACATTTAACCAGTATGTGCCAACCTCTACTGCGGGTGGCCTGGGTGCAGCGGAATCTATCATGTTGCCAATTTACCCGGTGTACAATAAAGATGGAAGCTATTTTTTACCCAGTCAAAATCCTGTAGCCCAGATTAATCTGGATAAATCTCAAAACAACACTTACAGATCGGTATCAGATGCATACTTAACGGTTACACCGGTTACAGGGCTTACCTTCCGGAATGATTTTGGTATTGATATGATAAACCAGCTCGAAAACTTTTATACTGCCCCTACTATACTTCAGGGTGATTCGGGTATTGCTACCGACAGAAGGGATTTTTACTTTACCTGGAACCTGAACACTACCCTGGATTATAAAAAAGAGATAAATGAGAACAACGCCATTGATTTCCTGGTAGGTTTTAACCCTACAGAAACCACTGAAAAATATACTTACATTTCACAAACCGGGTTTCCTACAACAACTTTTACCCAACCACAGGGAGGTACAACCATTCTTGCCGGACTTGCAGGTACCGGACGCCAATATTCGTTTATCAGTTACCTTGCCAGGTTCAATTATACCCTGTTTAAAAGGTTTATATTTCAGTTAAGCGGCAGGGCTGATGGTTCATCGAGGTTTGCTGCCGGAAACAGGTACGGGTACTTCCCGGCAGGTTCGGTTGCCTATGTTATGAGCGATGAGAAGTTTTTTAATAAGAAACAACACGCCATGAACCTGTTTAAAATAAGGGCCAGTGTGGGCGAAACAGGTAATGCAAATATGACCACCGACTTTGCTTATTTAAGCACTTATGGTGCTACCACCTATGCGGGCTATCAGGCCATAACACCGAATAACCTGCCTGTTAATAACCTGACCTGGGAAACAACACTGAAAGCGGATGTGGGATTTGACCTCAGCTTTTTACAGGGCCGGGTATCTGCTACACTTGATTTGTACAGGGAGAATACTTACAACATGATTATATCGGCGTATCCGCTAAGCCCTTCAAGCGGATTTAGCACAGATACAAGAAACGTAGGCTCGCTATATAACGAAGGCATCGAATTACAGATAAATACTAATAACCTGGGCCCTAAAAGCCCGGTTGGATGGAAAACTACTTTAAACATTGCTACCAATAAAAACGAAGTAACAAACCTGGGTGGAGTTGCGCAAGTGGCTGGTACCAATTACGGGAATAACCGCGCAATACTTGATGAACCTGTAGGAGTGTGGGACCTTGCAAAATATGCAGGTATTGATCCGAAAACCGGCCAGACTTTGATTTATGATTTAAGCGGAAACAAGGTAGTGGCAACTGCCGGAAACACCGTTGCAGATGCAGTACCCGTTGGCCGCCCTTACCCATACATTTTTGGCGGCTTGAATAATACCTTTACTTATAAAGGTTTTGATTTAGGGGTGATGTTGACTTTTTCTGTTGGCAACCAGATATATGATGATGACGGAAAGCGCCAAACCGGTGATATGGCTTTTGGCTGGAACCAGTTAACCGATGCATTAAATGCATGGACAACACCGGGACAGAATACCAACATCCCTAAACTTTCATTAGTTCAGAACTACGACATTAATACCACCCGTTATTTATATAACGCATCTTTTTTAAGGCTCCGGAACATAACTTTTGGATACACGATTCCGGCCAGCGCTGCTGCAAAAATGAAAATGCGCAGTTTACGCATTTATGTTTCCGGACAAAACCTTGCAGTAGCTACGCAATATAAAGGATGGGACCCGGAAACAAACCGCGATAATTCGGGCGGTATTACGCAGGGTGTTTCTTATTTGAATTCACCACAGGCGCGTATTTATCAGTTTGGTTTTAACATAGGGTTCTAAAAAATATAAACATTCAGGTTATGAATAAGAAATTAATAAGTATACTGATTCTGGCGCTGGTGATGACGGTTTCCTCATGCAAAAAATTCCTCGAAATTACCCCGCAGGAAACCTTTACCAGCGAAATTGCAACTGCTTCGCTGGATGGCCTCACCAAAACGGTTACCGGTGCTTTCAGTCAGTTACAAAGTGGCAACTTGTATGGCGGAGGTATTATTGCCAACAGCGAGTTGCTGGCTGATTTTGTTACAGCCCCATCTATTTCAGACTATAGTTTAAACCAATTACGGACCCGGCAAATGGATGCCAATAATGCCGAAGGCGGTGGATTATGGGGTGATGCATACAGGGCTATTTATATCAGCAACGTTGTGTTACAGGCCCTCCCTAACTTTCAGGCTCAGAATCCGGCGCAATGCAATTTGTTGAAAGGAGAGTGCCTGTTCATCAGAGGGGCTATGCATTTTGAATTGCTGCGCATGTTTGCACAGCCATCCGGTTTTACGCAGGGTGATAGTCACCTGGGTGTATGTATTGAATTGACCCCGGGTGCTGTTAATTCGGGACAAAGTGTGCCACGTTCAACAGTTGCCCAGTGTTATGCTCAGATTCAAACTGACCTGGATTCTGCGATTGCACTTTTGCCTGCCCAATCGGGTGGTAATATTTTTGTTTCGCAGGGTGCGGCACAGGCTTTTTTAATGCGTGCATATTTTACCCAGCATAATTATGCCGCAGCAAAAACTCTGGCTGATGCTATTGTAAACAGTGGTTTGTATACGCTTACAGGAACTACCGTTGGCCAAATTGATAGTGT
>CAISWS010000235.1 GCA_903889265.1 uncultured Bacteroidota bacterium | reverse complement strand
TTTAATCGCTTTTTTATTTTATCAAAAGTCGGGAGAAATATAAATCGTATATCCGGTGCAGTTGTAATATAAGTTTCTGTAACAGTTAAACTTTATTACATTGCCTTAAATTCATTTTTCGGTATACGAATCATCGCCTATGCATTTATCTTTTCCCGATTACCTTATCATCAGCCTTTACTTTGTGGTTGTGCTGGGCGTTGGTTTTATGATTAAGTTCAAAATCAAAACTACCAACGATTTTTTGATGAGCGGGCGCAACGTTCCGCTATGGATAACCAGCCTGGCATTTATCTCTGCCAACCTGGGGGCGCAGGAAGTTATAGGTATGGCAGCCTCGGGGGCGAAATACGGAATCATGACTTCGCATTTTTATTGGCTTGGAGCCATCCCTGCTATGGTCTTTCTGGGTATTTTTATGATGCCGTTTTATTATGGCAGCCGCGCCCGTTCGGTGCCTGAATATCTTGCGCTGCGGTTTGACGATAAAACCCGGAGCCTGAATGCAGTGGCATTTGCGGTAATGACTATATTTTCCTCGGGTATTTCGTTGTACGCGCTGGCTTTGCTGCTTAAAATTATTCTGGGCTGGAGTTTTGAATTTTCGGTTTTTACTGCTGCCGGTATTGTTCTCATTTACACATTTCTTGGGGGCCTTACCAGCGCGGTTTATAATGAAGTGTTGCAGTTTTTTTTGATTGTGCTGGGCATTGCACCGGTGGTTGCCATCGGGCTATATGAAGCCGGCGGATGGGCAGGGGTCTCCAAAAACCTGCCACAGGCTATGGTACATACGTGGAAGTATATGGGCTCTGCCGACGACAATGCTATGGGGGTAAACGCATGGAGTATGGCCATGGGCCTGGGCTTTGTAATGAGTTTTGGATACTGGTGTACAGATTTTTTGGTGGTGCAGCGGGCTATGATTGCCCGGAGCATGTCGGCGGCGCGGCGCACGCCTATTATCGCTTCTTTCCCAAAAATGATGATGCCCTTTATTGTCATTTTTCCGGGACTTATTGCAGTGGCGCTTACCAATGCACACAGTGGTTTTTCGCTTCCACTTAAAGCCGATGAACGAACGGATTTTGACATGGCACTTCCTTCTTTAATTGCGCATTATTATCCTTCGGGGCTGTTAGGTGTGGGTGTTACTGCGCTGCTGGCTTCATTTATGTCGGGCATGGCGGGTAATGTAACGGCATTTAATACTGTTTTCACTTTCGATATTTACCAGGCATACATTAAGAAGGACGGAACCGATGAACATTACCTAAGGGTTGGCAAATTGGCCACCGTGTTTGGAATTATTGCATCTATCGGTACCGCTTATATTACCGCTGGCTTTAATAACCTGAATGATTTTCTACAACTGGTTTTTAGTTTTGTAAATGCCCCTTTATTCGCCACGTTTCTGCTAGGCATGTTTTGGAAACGAACCACTGGTCACGGTGCTTTTTGTGGGTTACTTTTTGGCACATTGCTGGCTGCTGTTTTTCATGGCCTTACTTTGGCAGAAGGAAAGGGCGGCTGGTTAGGTGGGCCAATTTATACCTTCCATAGTGGCATGGGCCAGGCATTCGGTGTGGCAACTGTGGCGTGGGTTAGCTGCTTTGTTATTACCATTGTGGTGAGCCTGTTTACCAAACCTAAAGAGGAAAAGGAACTGGTTGGCCTGGTTTACAGCATTACACCCAAGTTGCAGGATGCTAAAAGCCCCGTGGTGCTTGCCATTGCAATGATTATTTTAGGCATCATTCTTAATCTCATTTTCTTCTGATGAAAAGACTTACCGACTTGCGCTTCATTATCGGCCTGTTCTTCAGTCTTACCGGACTGATTTTATTGCTGAGTTATTTTATGGCCACCGAAAGCAATCATCCGCAATTGAATTTGTATGCTGGTGGGGTTATGCTGATATTTGGGTTGGTGATGTTGGTGTTGTTTTATAAGGGGGATGCGGAAAATGCGTAACAGCCAGCCCCTTCCGTCCCCAAAGGGGAAGCCAGGGCAAACAGTCAATACAAAATACAACCACCTCCAGGGCCGCTTCTCCTAATTTAGGAGGAGAGTTGGAAGGGGTGTAATTTTTTTGTTTTAATTTTACGCCATGGAAACTGAAACTGTACAATTCCGCAATTATGATGTTGTAAATCCTATAACTGTGGCCGTGCGTGAGCATTATAGAAAAATGCGCTCGAGGCAAACGGTGGAGTATGTGCAGCGGATGAAGAAAAAGTATCTGACTTTTGATAAGCCCATGCACGTTTGGGATGCTATGGAAAAGCTGAATGCGCTGATTGACGTAAGCGACCCTGATTTGACTTTACCCAATGTGCAACACCTGATACAGGCTGCTGAAGGCGCACGTGAGGCCGGTGAGCCGGACTGGATGCAGTTAGTTGCGCTGATACATGACATGGGAAAAGTAATGTACCTGTGGGGTGCCGATGAAGACGGCACCAGCCAGGCCGAGCAGTGGGGCCTTGTAGGCGATGTATTTGTAGTGGGCTGCCAACTGCCCGATACCTGCGTATACCCCGAGTTTAACGCTTTGAACCCCAATATGAGTGACGCAAGATATAATACACCACTCGGAATTTATGAAGCCGGTTGCGGGCTTGATAAGCTCGACCTTGCATGGGGGCATGATGAATATTTATACCAGATACTAAAGCACCATCCCGAAAATAAGATACCCGAGCAAGGCATGGTGGCCGTTCGATATCACTCGTTTTATCCGTGGCATAACGGAAACAGTTATGCGGAACTGGAATGTGCGAAGGATAAAACTTATAAGGAATTGGTTAAATCATTCAACCGGTTTGACCTTTACACCAAGCGCCATGAGTCGTTTGAACTTGACTCAGTAAAAGATTACTACCAGCCTATTATTGAGAAGTATTTGGGGAGTGGGCCGATATTTTGGTAGTGGTCGATGGCCAAAAGGCGATAACGAATGACTAAACTCTCCTTCGCCGCAGAGTTCCCCTTTGGCCCCTGCAATAGAACTCTGAGGTGTATTGGCTACATTTGTTTTAGTGATAAATAAAAAAGATAGCGCAGACACGCAGAGTCTTCCAACTGCCGCGCAGACCGAATAACTTTGCATCGAAGGAATGATTAAAGAATAAAGTAAGGATGACAACCCTACAGGAAATTGAAGAGCGGTTTGAACTACATCTGCAGAGTGTTGATGAGTTAATTTCATTTGACCGCCATATTCTTGATGTCTGTATTAACCACCTTGATGTGCTGAATGAGAGGTTAAGAAAAGGACCGCCACAAATTTCTAATCAAACATACTTGGCTGAGGGAGCTTTAAAAGCGATGAAAAAAATCAGGGTCAATGACTCCCTAAGAATGCATTATTTATCCATGTTCAATTCTTGCTTAGTTTTACAGGTATCATATTATACTTCAATAATTGACGACATATTCAAACATACATGCTACTGCCTTAATTTTCAGCAAAACAGACAGGATTTAGACGTTGAGTTTTTAAAATCCAAAAACGACATCAATTTTCAGAATATGTTTTCATTAATAAAAACCTATAAAAAGTATCTTGATGTTGAGATAGGTAAAGATGGCATTTGCAATACAATAATCTTAGCGCAATCGTCTAGACATGCTATAGTTCACTCACTCGGTATAGCAGATCAAAAATTTATTACACAAACGACTACGGCAAAACCGAGAGACATAAAAAACGACTTTTGCTTAAATGAGAAAATTCAATTTACCCCATCTGAATTAGACTATGTGAAATTAGCTATGCTAAACTTCGTTTCTGATCTTTGTGATGAGATTAAGAAAAGACATTCAATCCGGTAATTCGGCAAAATGAACGAACCTTAATTAGACTTCCCTAGGACCGCAATCTCAATGACTTGTCTGAAACACTGCGGATATCAGATGAAAAATCGTTTTTTACTTTCGCTAAATGCTAATCCCTGTTTTCAATAAAGAATCTGCCGCAAAAGAATTAGTTAGGCTTTGCAAAGAGCTTGACGAAGCACATAAGCATTGCAAGAACAATAATTTTACTTGGCGGATTGCACAATTAGCAACTGAGGCTGAGGAGTTGTATACTGAATATTTATCCTCCTTTGAACTTCCAGAAATCGCTTTAAGCGCGGAATACAATTCTCTTTTTGAGGATGTTGCACTTAATTACCCAAACACAACCGAGGTGTTTCTTTCCTTCGCATTTTCAACCGCAGCAGGAATGGATGGAGGGCATTACGAAAACATAACTTTATCCGAAGATTTTAAAGTAAAACTACACCAGCTTTCAAGAAATGTTTTGAGTTTACTACACGAATACCGGGAGGAAGCCGAACAAGAGCAAGAATAAATTACGACCGCCGTGGTCCCAGCGGAACACTCGAACGATGGTTAATTCGCCTGCCTGCCTTTAAATTTCCCAACCAAATAATGCCATGCACCGGTGCTTCACAAAGCCCCATCGCAACCGCGCCAATGCCACCTGGCAGAGGACGAGTCAGAAATTCTAATCCTTATCGAAAAAAAGAGGCATTAGGTAAAAGACGGTATCTATAAATTGTAGAGACCCTTCTTCGGTTAATACATTTTCATCATGCAAATCCTCGACAATTATTCCGAGAGTGGGGTGATAATAATCGTTATTCTTTTTATTTATAAAGCCGTTTGTGGTAAGAAAATCTTTAACATGCTCAAGGTTTGTGCTTTCTGTTGACCGGGCAAAGAGCTGTTTTACCACAACATATAATTTACCAGCTACCATGTGAAACCCCACTAATTCGTAAGCCAGACGTGGGAAGAAATAATTATGAATCAGAAGATTATTAAAGTAATCTTGCCAAAATTCATAGAATACAGAATCATTTACCTTTAGAACAAATCCGGAGTCAGAGGATTCGTAAATCTTCTGTTCAGCTCCTTCACCAATATACTTAGACTGATCAATGTCGCGATGCCATAACTGGTGCGACTCAACAAACTCTATCAGGATCTTTGTTTCTTGCTCTTTGTCGAACTTTGCTTTTTCAGATTCTGGAATTGCTTCCTTTTTTCCTCTAAGGTAACCGGTAATTGTTTGGATAATTTTTCCATGCCTAACCGGTCCATTTCCTGAAATGATATTTTGTAATTCATCTTTTACGGACATTTGTGTAAAGATACCAAACCTGAATATAAACTCCAAAACCAGATAGTAGTGTAGACCCCGGCGCGATGGCAAAAGAATAATCCTTTAATTTTGCCAAATGCTAATCCCTGTCTTCAATAAAGAATCTGCTGCTAATTCGCTCGCCTGCCTTTAAATTTCCCAACCAAATAATGCCATGCACCGGTGCTCCACAAAGCCCAGGCTATTAGTACGGGCTGAAAAAACAGGCGGATAAAACGTTTGGTATCGGTATCGAGCCCAAACGCGCTGGTGTGCGTTATGTATTGAGATATATTACCCGGAAAGACAGCTATGTAAAAGAGGGCCAGCACCAGGCCTACCATTGCCTTTCGGCTGCTTAAAAATACCATGGCAGCGCCCAATGTAATTTCAACAATGCCGGAAAGGATAACTACAAGGTCTTTATCTAAAGGCACCCAATTTGGGACCTGTGCCTGGAACGGAACGCGCAAAAAAGTAAGGTGCCCTATGCCCGCCAATATCATTAGCAGCCCAAGCACAACCCTTAAAATGTTTTGTATGGTAGAGGTTTTATAGTCATTCATAATATCGGGTTTATAGGTTTATTGTATTGCCAACGAATGCCAAACGCATGATGGTTAATGATCGCAAATTTAGAGCTATTCTTCTTGTTAAGTAAAGCGGGTAAGGATGGTGCCTCTGGTCAAAGTGGCCTTCATTTTATCGTGTCCTAATAACACTAAAGGGGGGGTAATTTTTTGTTAAAATTTGCCTAAATAATTGATTGTCAATGTATATTGGTTTTTAAAATTGCCACCCCCCCCTGCCCCGAAAAATGCTTTTGGGAACAAGATTTGGATACCCAACCGACAACAACGGGTAAAAAGGGAACCGGCACTATTTCACACTTAATACTGCCAATTCCAAGTGCTGGGTTTTGTTCAACTCTGCCAGTTGCAGTTGAAGGAATTTGTTTTGTTGAAAGCTGCAATGATGGGTGGTAAGTAAAAACTCCAGGGCTTTCTTTTGAAGCGGAGGACTGCCTGCGGCGAAAAGAGGCTGAGCACATATTACTGCCAAATCCTTCTGTATGTCTTTGCTCATACCTAAAAATGAGGGTAGGTAGTGCTCTAAGGTTAATCTTATAAACCTCAACTCAGGGTCGCTGGGGTCTCTTTCAATAGCCTGATCAATCAGGCCTTTTGCTTTGTTAACCAGTTTTATTTTATAAAAGATGCCATCAGTATAATTAGCGCTTAAACCATAGCAAATACCATAGTAACACTCCTGCGCCGGTGACTTTGCCTCAATCTTCTCAAGCTTGCCAATAAATGAGTTGAGTGCGATTTTGCTTTGCATAGAACCCAGAAAACCATCTCTTAATTGCTGCCTGTTTATAGGTTGAGAGAATAACTGGCTAAATGCTAAAAGTGCCAGGGAGCATAGAAATCTTTTTAAGAATACGGGGGTGGAAATTTTTTTCATCAGGTTTAGTTTTTGCACAGTTCAAAGATGAGGCTGTTTGGGGTGGTAAGCGTTATACAATTCGGGGAAGGAGTTACATGATTTACGGGTGTAAAGCAGTGTAGTAAAAGTGAATCAAGGAATTCATAAACCCTTGCTATATTGGTAGCAGTACGTGGCTTAATCCAAAATCCCTATTTTTCCCCTTCCTTTTATGATTGAAACTACCGCATACCCGCGCGCTGCACTTATTGGCAATCCATCTGATGGTTATTTTGGTAAAACAATAGCCTTTACCTTCAAAAACTTTGAGGCCCGGGTAGAGCTGCGGGAAAGTGGTGTATTGCAGATTATACCGTGCGAGCGCGAGAGTTTGCTGTTCAGTAGTGTATCGCATCTTAACGATGAAGTAAAACAGTATGGCTACTACGGCGGTGTGCGCTTAATAAAGGCGGCTATCAAAACGCTTTCGGAATATTGTGCTGAGCACAATATTAAGCTGGCAGATAAAAACTTTATTCTAAGGTATGCATCTTCGATACCGGGCCGGTTGGGCCTTGCAGGGAGCAGCGCTATCATCACTGCTGCAATGAAGGCTATGATGCAGTTTTATGGAATTGATATCGCTAAGCCGGTACTGGCAAACCTGGTGCTTGCGGTAGAAAAAAAGGAGTTGCACATAGGTGGCGGGCTGCAGGATAGAGTGGCACAGGTATATGGACGTCCTGTTTATATGAATTTTGATAAAAGCCTTATGGATGCACAGGGCTATGGGGAATACATTTCGTTTGACCCGATGCTGCTACCTAACATTTACCTGGCATACCGGAATAACCTGGCCGAAGGCTCGGAGATTACACACAATGATTTAGGGAAACGATTTGCAAACGGTGATGCCGCTTTAATCGATGCAATTGAAAAATGGAAAGCACTTACGGATGAAGTTTGGCAACGGCTAAGCAATGGGAATAAAAATATCGGTGACCTGATAGACCGGAATTTTGATATCCGCAAAAGTGTTATCGCCATCAGCCAGGGAAATATGGAATTGATTAGTGCTGCCAGAAATTCCGGGGCAAGTGCTAAGTTCACCGGCTCAGGCGGAGCTATCATAGGCACTTATACAGATGATGCCATGTATGAGAAATTAGTAAAGAATATGACAGCTATTAACGCATCGGTCATTAAACCTATTATAACAGAGTGAGTATGCAGAACATGGTAAAAAAGGCAGTGATACCCGCAGCAGGTATAGGCACCCGAATGCTGCCGGGGACTAAAGCACAGCCTAAAGAAATGTTGGTGATAGTTGATAAGCCTGTTATACAATATGTGATTGAAGAAGCAGTGCAGTCGGGCATAACAGATATACTCATCATTATATCGGAAGGGAAGGAGGTACTGCGCGAACATTTTAGTAAAGACCAGGTGTTGGAAGACCTGTTGAAAAGAAAAGGCAAAACCGCCGAACTTGAAGAAATAATAAAACTGACAAGCCTCTGCAATATCCAATTCGAATATCAGCATGAACAGAAAGGTTTGGGAGACGCTATTCTTTGTGCAGAAAAATTTGTGGGCAATGACCCCTTCGCTGTGCTGTTGGGAGATACCATTATCGAATCTCCGCAACCACTAACCGGCCTGCTGGCCCTTGATTATGAAAAAACTAAAAGCCCTGTGGTGGCATTGCAGCAGGTTGACCTCTCTATCGCGCACCGGTATGGTGTTTTTGTCGGAGAGAAAATTGGTGAGCGCTTTTATAAAGCCACTCAACTGGTAGAGAAGCCGCTAAAGGATAATATTCCATCTAACCTGGTTTTCTCAGGCAGGTATGTTTTTACGCCGGATATATTCGGACACCTGCGAAAAACAGCGCCGGGTGTAAATGACGAGATACAACTAACCGATGCCATGCGCAGCCTGATGACTGAACGCGATTTGTACGGCCATTTGTTTGACGGCGTGCGGCATGATGTGGGTAATAAGCTGGATTTTATTAAGACTAACATTACCCTTGGATTGAAAAGAGAGGATATTGGCAAAGAGTTGGGCGACTGGATCAGGACATTGAGTTGAGCCCGTACATATCAACCGGCTCCAATTTCGGCACCAGAACGTGTATGCAAATCAACGCTACCAAATAAGCGCTACCTGCTATTACAAACAGCGGCAGGTAGCCAAACTTTACTCTTATCAATCCGGTAGAAGCAGCAAACACAGCACCACTGATAGCGCCCATCATACTACCGATGCCCACCATACTGCCGACCGCCTGCTTAGGGAACATATCTGAGGCCAGCGTATAGTTATTAGCCGACCAGCCCTGATGCGCCGCGGCAGCGAGTGCTATAAGGCCCGTTGCCAAATAGATATTGCTTGTAGATGCGGCGAGAATGATAGGCATTACGCACAGCGCGCAGATAAGCATAGTAAACTTGCGGGCCTTATTGACGCTCCAGCCAGACTGAATGAGGCGTGATGATAGCCAGCCAAAAAAGATACTGCCAAAGTCGCTTACTATATAGATAAACAAAAAGGGCAAGCTGATATGCTTCAGGTCAAGCTTGTGTTGTAGTGATTCATTGCTGTTAAAGAAGTCGGGCAGCCAGGTGAGGTAAAAATACCAGATGGGGTCAGCAAAGAATTTACCTGCGCAAAAGGCCCAGGTTTGGCGGTGGCGAAACATCTGCTTCCAGGGTATGCGCCTTTCGTCCTTAGCATCAGGGTCGCTTTGTATGTACTGCAGCTCGGTAGCACTCACCGATGGATGTTGGGAGGGATGGATGTAAATCCATCTCCATAACCCAAGTACTATAAAACCCAAAACGCCGGTAAAAACAAATGCGGCCCGCCATCCATATTTTATAGTTATGTAGGGTACCGCCAAAGCAGTAAGCATGATGCCGACATTTGCGCCGGCATTAAACAGCCCTGTGGCGAATGAGCGCTCTTTTTTGGGGAACCACTCTGCCACTGCTTTTACGGCCGAAGGGAAATTCCCCGACTCGCCTACACCGAGCACAAAGCGTACTGCACTCAAGCCAAGCACTGAGCCGACAAAACCATTTAATAGCCCCGCAATACTCCATATCAGTAGCGAAAGGGAGAAACCCCGCTTAGTTCCAATGCGGTCTATAAAGTATCCTACCAGCATGAAACCGATAGCATAAGCTGCTTTGAATGCTCCATCTACATAACCCATCAGTTCTTTAAATCTTGCTATATCTGTATCTGTAAGCGCTGCGCCCGCCGGCAGCCCTAACATCTCACGGCGGAACAAATCATCTATCATGGTAAACGACAATACGTTCCTGTCAACATAGCAAATAGCAGTAGCCAGAAAAAGCAGGGCGCAAATACGCCAACGGTAGTTGGTGGTATTAGGAATGGATTGGGTCAAAGCAATTGAGATTACAAGCCTCAATATATAAGAATGGATTGGCTTGGAATAAAAATATCAGCGGTATGCGGTTTTGGGCAGGACTCAGATATAAAATGCCCTAAATTCAACCTGTTTTTTAAAAATCTGGTTTGCGGATTAATTCATGGTGCATTGAAAACGAAGTGGTTGTGAGACTAACGTTCTGACCACCTTTTACATCCTAAACTTTACCCCTTTTCTGTATTTGACAACAATATTCAATCTTATTTTGCCATATACATCGTTGTTAAAAACATTCAGTTATCCACCGGTATGGATTGGTTTTTATGGATTTGTAAAGTTAATTTCACGGCACAGAGATTCTTGTTTAAGGTCCGGCACCTAACTGAATCATGAATGCACCCCATCATGAAAACACTTTGATTTTTGATTCCTCTCTTGATGTAACAGGAATGCCAGGTTATTGGAAGTGGTTATTTGCTTTGGTATTTGATAAGACATAAAAACTGAAAGCATTTTTTAGCCTAAAAAATTAAATGAGGAAACTCTGCTTATTTCTGTCCTTTTTAATTTTAACTGCAATAGGGAACACGCTGTTGGCGCAGTGTAGTGTAAGCCTGGGCCCTGATGTTTCTATATGCAACGGCAAGCACACAACCCTTACGGCCACGGTAACCGGCGGCCCGCCTACAAGCTATGCATGGACTTCTATACCAGCCGGAGCTTCGGGTACTAACGCTACTCTTAACGTTTCGCCTACAGTTACCACCACTTATATTGTTCACATAGCTGGTAATGGTTGTAATGCCAGCGATACCATAGTTGTAACGGTTAACCCCCTGCCTGCGGCGCCGGTAATTACAGTTAGTCCCACCTCGGCCTGTGCAGGTTCCACCATCAATTTTTCAACAACCACCCAGGCCGGTGATACCTATACATGGAATTACGGAGATGGAACCACTGGTTCCGGAACACCGGCTGCACATATTTTCAATTCATACGGTACGGGAACAGTTAATTACGCCGTTACCGCAACTGCAACTACTGGCACGGGTTGTACTGCAACTGCTTCGCAAACCGTTACTATTACCCAGGAAGCACCGGCAACTATTGTTCAGGGGGCGGGTGTAGATACAGTTACCTTAAACGGAGTACTTAACTTTTACAAATGCGTTAACAATGCAACACAGTCAACCAACTTTAATTTTGTAAATCCTAACCCTGCCGCCGGGACTACCGCAACAATTATTTGGGGCGATACGGGGGCGGTTGTAAACCTGGCCGGAACCTGGACCAACATAAGTCACATTTATGGGCGCGGGCCATTTACCATAACCTATATTACTAACAATGGCGATGGATGCCCTGACACTGCCCACTATATCGTATTTTTTGGAAACAATCCGGCCGGGGGTATTGCATCCTTAGGTAGCACTTCGATTTGCGGGCCTGACTCGTTATTGTTTGCTATCAACAACTGGCAAAGCAATGCGCCGGGGACCATATATACCGTAACTTTTAATGATGGTACACCAACGCTTACCTTTGGGCAGCCGCCACCCGATACGATTGCACACTGGTTTGGTATAACATCCTGCGGTACCAGCAGTTCGAACGGAACTATCACTTTTAATAATGCCTTCAAGGCAACTTTAACCGTTCAGAATCCCTGCGGAATAACGGCGGGTGCGGTGGTGCCTATTTATGTTTCGTTTGCGCCAAAGGCTGCATATGCGGTTACCGGCGGGGACACTACATGTGTGAATTCAGGAACTACTTTTGTGAACACCACCATTGACGGCCAAAGTGCTGATAATACCGGATGCAACGTAGTAAGCCCTATACTTTGGAATGTGTTGCCTGCAACGGGATGGTCGATTACCGCAGGTAGTTTGGGAAGTGATAATGGTTTTACCGGTGTTAACTATGACCCCACCAGCTGGACACCCGGCTCAAATACTTTGAGCCTGAACTTTGCCAATGCAGGAAGTTACCAGGTGCAATTAATATCAGGTAACAGTTGCGGTATTGATACTTTTATACAAACCATTTGTGTAACGCCTCCGCCAGTTCCTTCGTTTACCCTTGCTCCAACTTCCGGTTGTGCGCCTTTAACGGTTAATACAACTAACACCACACCGCCCATTAATACCTGCGGGTCTATGGTTTATGTTTGGTCAATTGTGCAGGATTCTTTTACCTGTAACCCGGTTTCGGGAATCCAGTATACTTATGCCGGGGGCACAGGGCCTAACTCTACTTCACCCAGCCTGATATTTGCTGACCAGGGCACTTACAGTATATCATTAATTGCAAGCAATGCCTGCGGTGCGGTTACCACACCGGCCCAGAACGTTACGGTAAAAACGGTGCCCACTGTAGCTATTACCGCTCCTGCATTGGTTTGCGCCGGAACGAATATTACACCGGTAGGTACTATACTGCCATGTTCAGGAACGATTTCATCATATAACTGGAGTTTTCCCGGAGGGACCCCTTCCAGTTCAACCAGCCAGGTGCCGGGTACGGTTGATTACAGCGGAAGCGGAAGCCACACCATCTCCCTGGCGGTTTCGAATGAATGCGGTACCACTACTGCAACTGCAGTTGTTGTTGTGGATACTATTCCGGTGGTTGTAGTTGGGCCAGCGCTATCGGTATGCTCGGGTAGCACTGTGCAAATTGGCGGGGCCAATGTTCCGGGATTAACTTATGTGTGGACTCCGGGCACAGGGTTGAGCAGTACCACGGTTTCAAACCCCATCGTTACGCTTACTAATAATGGCACCACCCCTGTTACCTATACTTATTATCTTACAGTTACCAATACGCTTGGCTGCAAAAATAATGATAGTGTAAAAGTTACTGTCTACCCACCGGCTACCGTTAATGCGGGCCCGCCGGTTTCAGTGTGCGGTGATGGGGCCAGTATAAATCTGAATGGAACTTTTGGTGGTTCAGCTACTTCGGTAACCTGGACATCCAACAACGGAGGCACTTTTGCAAATGCGAATTCGGCAAGTACTACCTACACCCCATCCATAACCAGCGGAACTGTAATTTTGACCCTGACCACGAATGACCCTGCCGGGCCTTGTCCTGCGGCCACCAGTACATTAACTGTTACGGTTATTGCACCACCGGTAGCGGTAGCGGGTAATAATGATTCGATATGCAGTGGGGGAAGCGCCCAACTTGGGGCTGCATCGCAGGCGGGTTATACTTATTTATGGAGCCCTGCAACGGGTTTAAGTGCCACTAATGTATCAAACCCCACGGCTACTTTAACCAATAACGGAACAACAGTTATATCTCAAACCTATACTTTAATTGTAACGGCCAATGGTTGTAAAGATACGGCCAGTGTAACTGTTTATGTGTTTCCTCCGGCAACTGTAAGTGCCGGTGCACCGGGCAGTGTTTGCGCTGGCGGAACAATTACGCTTACCGGTACTATAGGTGGTTCGGCAACTTCGGCTACCTGGTCGTCGCCGTCAGGAACGTTCAATCCAACCAATGCGTTGACTACGATTTTTACTCCTTCCATTCCTTCAGGATTTGCTGTAGTTACCTTAACCACCAATGTGCCATCAACCGTTTGCCCGGCGGCAAGCGCTTCAATCAACATTACGGTTAAGCCCATACCTACGGTGACTACCAATCCTTTACATCAAAGCATTTGCAGCGGAGCATCAACCCCGGGCATAGTGCTTACCTCGGGTGTTGCGGGCACTACTTATACCTGGACAGGTTCTTCTCCCAATGGAATAACCGGGTTTATTGCCAGCGGAACAACTAACGTAATCCCTTCTCAAACATTAACCGACCCTGCCACTACACCTGGTATTGTGGTTTATATAATAACACCAACCGCCGCCGGTTGCCCCGGCCCGCCGGTAAACGATACCATTACCGTTGAGCCGCTGCCGAATGTAAACCCGATACCGGAACAAACTATTTGCAGTGCCGGAACCAGCACCGCTGTTACACCCACTTCGACAACTACAGGTACTACTTTTAGCTGGATAGCCGCCAGCAGCGGAAACCTGACAGGTTTTACAGCCAGTGGTACCGGAACCATACCGGCACAAACCATTACCAATACCGGTAACGTAATTGATTCGGTGGTGTTTACGATTACGCCAACGGCCAATGGTTGCAGCGGCACGCCGGTAAATTTTACCGTAGTTGTTGACCCCAAACCAAAAGTTAACGTGCCTGCGGCGCAAACTATTTGCAGCGGAACATCTTCCGCAGCGGTAACGCTAACCTCGCCCGTGGCAGGCGCTACTTTTAGCTGGACCGCGGCGGCCACCGGTGGCATTACCGGGTTTACAACCAGCGGAACCGGAAATATACCGGCGCAGACATTGAATGACCCAGGCACTACCGCCGGTACCGTAACCTATACAATTACCGCAACAGCAAACGGTTGCCCGGGTACCCCAAAAAATTATGTGATTACAGTTGACCCTATACCAACAGCAACTGCTACACCTTCGCCAGACACTATTTGTAATAATGTGCAAACCAACATTGCTATTACCAGCAATGTGGCAGGTACCACCTTTGCGTGGACGGTGAATGAGCCGGGAAGCGTAACAGGTGCGAGCGCAGGAAGTGGCAGTTCTATTCAACAAACGTTGGCCAATAGCAGTTCAGCCCCACAAACGGTAAGCTATTACATTACGCCAACGGCTAATGGTTGTAACGGGCCGGTGGATACTGTAAACGTAGTGGTTAACCCTACTGTGGTGATAGCATTTTCTCCGGCAAATCAAACGATATGCTCAGGGCAAACCAGTACCCTGGTTAATATTACCAGCACCACGGCAGGCGCTGTATTTTCATGGACATCGGCGGCAAATGGCATTACAGGAGTTATTGCATCGGGCACCAATACTATACCAGCGCAAACATTAACAAATAGCACCAATGCTTCACTTACGGCAGTTTATACTGTGGGTGCAAGTTATGATGGTTGTCCCGGCCCTAATGCAGCATATGATATTACAGTAAACCCGATACCCCATGTAATTTTACCGGCGTTCCAAACCATTTGCAGCGGCACGTCAACAACCAGTATTTCGTTAACATCAAATGTGGCGGGTGCAACTTTTAGCTGGACAGGTAGCAGCCCGAACGGCATCACCGGTTTTACCGCCAGCGGAACTACTTCAAACATACCTGCCCAAACACTTACCAACCCCAATACAACCCCGGGTATAGTGGTTTATGTTATAACCCCAACGGCTTCGGGATGTGCCGGGCCGGCGGCTAACGATACTATTACGGTAAATCCGCTACCCAATGTAACACCTGTCACGCCGCAAACTATTTGCAGCGCGGCTTCCAGCACAGCGGTTACATTAACTTCAACCACAGCGGGAACTACTTTTAGCTGGACTGCCAGCACCGGTGGAAGCCTTACTGGTTTTACGGTCAGCGGAAGTGGAAACATACCGGTTCAAACTATTACGAATAATGGCACTACGGTTGATTCCGTTGTTTATATAATAACACCTAAGGCGAATGGTTGTAACGGGCCGCCTGTGCATTTTGATATTATAGTAAACCCGGTGCCGAATGTTAACCTGCCGGCACCGCAAACTATTTGTAGCGGGGCCACAACTGTAGCGGGCAATCTTACTTCGAACGTTACAGGAACTACCTTTAGCTGGACCGCGGCCGCAACTGCCGGTATAACCGGCTACACAGCCAGTGGCACAGGTAATATACCTGCGCAAACACTCAGCAACTCTGCCAATACTCCCGGAACGGTAACCTATACCATTACCCCAACGGCCAATGGTTGCCCCGGGCCAACATCCGCTTATGTTATTACGGTTAATCCCGTTGCTATTGTAACCGCAACCCCATCTCCGGATACTATTTGTACGGGAACGCAAACCAACATTGCACTTACAAGCAATGTTGCAGGTACTACTTTTAGCTGGACATTTACTGAGCCCGGAAGCGTTACCGGTGCATCCAACGGAAGCGGAAGTGCCATACAGCAGGTTCTTACTAATAGCAGCGCAACTTCTCAAACTGTAACTTATATAGTAACGCCTAAGGCACATGGATGTAATGGCATCCCCGATACAGTTAATGTTGTGGTGGGGCCAAACGTAACTATAGTTTTGCCTGCTAACCAGACTATCTGCCCGGGTCAAAGCACTACTGCTGTTTCAATAACAAGCCCTGCAGGTGGAGTGGTATTTGCCTGGACATCGCAGGCCAACGGGGTTACCGGGGTTACGGCATCAGGCACCAGTTCGATACCTGTGCAAACTTTGGTAAATCCGGGGAGCTCTGCCATAACTGTGGTTTATAATATCACTGCCACCTATGCCAATTGCCCGGCACAAACAGCTGCTTACGATATTACAGCAGACCCGACACCGCATGTTATTCTTCCTGCTTTTCAGACCATATGCAGCGGAAATTCAACCAATAATATTAACCTGACTTCAAACGTTGCAGGCACCACCTTCGCATGGACCGGTAGCAGCCCCAATGGCATTACTGGTTTTACCGCAAGCGGAACAACTACTGGTATTCCGGCGCAAACGCTTACAGACCCTAATACCACACCGGGTATTGTTGTTTATGTGATTACCCCAACAGCGGCCGGCTGCGCAGGGCCTGTGGCAAATGATACCATTACAGTTAACCCGTTACCAAATGTAAACACCATAGCGGCGCAAACAGTTTGTAGCGGGGTAAGCAGCACGGCAGTAACATTAAGCTCAACAACCGCCGGAACAACTTTTAGCTGGACCGCATCTAACGCAGGAAGCCTGACCGGTTTTACTGCCAGCGGCGCTGGTAATATACCGGTGCAGACTATTAGTAATGGCGGAACAACGATTGACTCGGTGGTTTACATTATAACCCCACGGGCTAATGGTTGCAACGGGCCACCGGTACATTTTGATATTATTGTTAACCCGCTACCGAATGTGATTTTGCCGGCCAATCAGACTATTTGCAGCGGGGTTACAAGTATTGTGGCCAATGTTACATCAAGTGTTGCAGGAGCTACCTTTAGCTGGACAGCGGTGGCCAGCGCCGGGATTACAGGCTTTACCGCCAGCGGAACAGGAAATATACCAGCACAGACATTAAGCAATTCCGCCAATACACCGGGTAATGTAACCTACACTGTTACCCCTAGCGCTAATGGCTGTCCCGGCCCGCCATCAAATTATACCATAACGGTTAACCCGGTTGCCATTGTAACGGCCACGCCATCGCCTGATACTATATGTACAGGCACCCAAACAAATATTGCCCTTAGCAGTAACGTAGCCGGAACTACTTTTAGCTGGACCTTTACTGAGCCGGTTGCCATTACCGGTGCTGCCAATGGTAGTGGCACGGCTATTCAACAGGTGCTGACAAATACAAGTGCGGCTTCTCAAACCGTAACTTATGTTGTTACCCCGAGGGCACATGGGTGCAATGGTTTGCCTGATACAGTGCAGGTGGTTGTAGGGCCTGCGGTTACCATAGTATTGCCGGCCAACCAAACCATTTGCTCGGGCCAAAATATCCAGGCCGTTGCTATAACCAGCCCGTCGGGTGGGGTAGGATTTTCATGGACCTCGCAGGCCAACGGGATTACCGGTGTTGCAGCTTCGGGCACAGATTCAATACCCGTACAAACGCTGGTGAACGGAGGCAATGGTGCTGTAACCGTGGTTTATAATATTACAGCAGCCTATGCTAACTGCGCCAGCCAATCGGCAACTTATAATATTACTGTTGACCCTACACCACATGTGATATTGCCCGCATTCCAAACTATATGCAGCGGAACTTCTACCAACAACATCAACCTTACATCAAACGTTGCGGGTGCCACCTTTGCATGGACGGGCAGCAGCCCGAATGGGATTACCGGCTTTATTGCCAGCGGTACCACCGTTAGTATTCCGGCACAGACCTTGACAAATCCAAACACCACCACCGGCATAGTGGTATATGTTATTACTCCAACGGCTGCCGGTTGTGCCGGGCCTGCTGTTAATGATACTATCACTGTAAATCCTTTGCCAAATATAAATGCGCTAACCCCTCAGACCCTTTGCAGCGGAGCCACCAGCTCGGCAGTTACTTTAAGTTCAACAACCGCAGGGACAACATTTAGCTGGACCGCTTCAAACGGTGGAAGCCTGAGTGGTTATACCGGTGGCGGAACCGGTAATATTCCGACACAGACTATTACCAACAGCGGCACCACTATCGATTCGGTAGTATATATTATTACTCCGCGGGCTAATGGTTGTAACGGCCCGGTGGTGCACTATGATATTGTTGTTAACCCTGTGCCCAATGTTATTCTGCCACTGAACCAAACTATATGCAGCGGGGTTACCAGCGCAGTAGCCAATGTAACCAGCAATGTTGCAGGAACTACCTTTGCGTGGACGGCAGTTGCCACGGCCAACATTACCGGCTTCACTGCCAGTGGCACCGGCAATATTTCGGCACAAACTTTGGTTAACACCGGTAATACACAAGGGACAGTTACTTATACGGTAACCCCGACAGCAAACGGTTGCCCCGGGCAAGCTGCTAATTATGTTATTACCGTTAATCCGGTGGCAAAGGTTACCGCAATGCCATCTCCGGATACTATATGCACCGCTACTCAAACAAGTATAGCGCTCTCTTCCAACGTAGCGGGTACAACCTTTAGCTGGACCGTATCAGCACCGGGAAGCATAACCGGGGCAGCCAACGGAACGGGTAATAATATACAGCAGGTGCTTACCAACATCAGTGCCGCTTCGCAAACTGTAACCTACATTGTTACACCTAAAGCAAATGGCTGTAACGGATTACCTGACACTGTTTATGTGGTAGTTGGCCCGGCTGTAACTATTCAGTTACCGGCTAACCAAACTATATGCTCCGGACAAGCTACGCTGGCAGTTGGCATTATAAGCCCTGCAGGTGGTGTTGCGTTTTCGTGGACTTCTCAGGCAAACGGAATTACCGGTGTTGCTGCTTCAGGAACAGATTCAATTCCGGTGCAAACCCTGGTTAATCCGGGAAGCGCGGTAATTACGGTGGTTTATAATATTACTGCGGCCTATGCAAATTGCGCCAGCCAGAGTGCTACCTATAACATAGTAGTTGACCCCACGCCACACGTTATTTTACCTGCATTTCAGACCATTTGCAGCGGAACTTCAACCACTAACATTAATTTAACCAGTCATGTAGCGGGAAGCACTTACAGCTGGACCGGTAGCAGCCCGGATGGGGTTACCGGTTTTATTGCCACAGGTACCACAGCAACTATTCCGGCGCAAACGCTTACAAATCCTGCTGTAACTCCGGGAATGGTTGTTTATGTAATTACTCCTACAGCCGCCGGTTGTGTTGGCCCTGCTGTTTATGATACGATAACGGTTAATCCTTTACCGAACGTAAATCCTTTAACCCCACAAACACTGTGCAGCGGGGTTAGCAGTACGGCCGTTACATTAAGTTCAACCACAACAGGTACAACCTTTACCTGGACGGCAAGTACTGGTGGAAACCTCAGTGGTTTTTCGGCCAGCGGCAGTGGCAATATACCGGTGCAAACAATAACGAATAGCGGAAATACAATTGATTCTGTGGTATATGTTATTACGCCTGATGCGAATGGTTGCAACGGGCCGGCGGTTCATTATGATATTATAGCAGACCCGGTTCCTGCAGTGATTTTGCCCGCCCCTCAAAGCATATGCAGCGGAACATCCACCGTTGTGGCTAACCTGGCATCCAATGTTGCCGGAACTACCTTTAGCTGGACGGCGGTTGCTACCGGTGGCATTACAGGTTTTTCAGCCAGCGGTTCGGGCAACATACCAGCGCAAACTTTAACCAACCCCGGAAACACTGCCGGTACCGTAACCTATACTATTACCCCAACGGCCAATGGCTGCCCCGGACCTAATTCGAATTATGTTGTAACGGTTAAACCTATTCCGTTGGTTAGCGCCACACCTGCCATTGACACCATTTGCCCATCGGCGCAAACCAATATTTCGCTTACTTCAACCGTTGCGGGCACAACCTTTGCCTGGACGGTGACCGCACCTCCCAGCATTACCGGCGAGGCTAACGGAGCGGGAAATGCCATACAACAGGTTTTGGCTAACAGCAGCGTTAATCCGCAAACTGTAACTTATGTTATTACGCCTACTGCAAGTGCCTGCCCCGGCTTACCTGAAACGGTTACCGTGGTGGTATTGCCGGGTGTTAATATCCAGTTCTCTGCAACTAATCAGACAATTTGCACCGGCCAGAGTACGGTTGCGGTGGCCATAACCAGCGCATCACCCAATGTTATTTTTTCATGGACTTCAATCGCCAATGGTATTATAGGAGTAACACCATCAGGCACGGATTCTATACCTGTGCAGGTTTTGCTTAATAATGGCAATGCCGGGTTGACTGCTAATTATAATGTTGTTGCCGGATATACCGGTTGCCCAAGCCAAACCGCTACTTATAGTATTACAGTAAACCCTGCACCGCATGTTATCCTGCCGCCGGCTCAAACCATTTGCAGCGGAACATCAACCACTGCAATTGCAATAGGGTCAAATGTAGCTGGAACCAATTTCAGCTGGACCGGTAGCAGCCCCGATGGGGTTACCGGGTTTATTGCCAGTGGAAATACCAACTCAATTCCAGCTCAGGTTTTAACCAATGCCGCGAGTACCGTTGGTATGGTGATTTATGCTATAACGCCAAACGCAGCTGGCTGCCCTGGCCTTTTTGTGTTTGATACTATTACGGTTAATCCATTGCCTGATGTTAATCCTTTAACCCCGCAAACCATTTGCAGCGGAGGAACTTCAACGCCAGTAAATCTGAGTTCCACAACCGCGGGAACTACTTTTGCCTGGACGGCAACCAGTGCTTCGCTGAGCGGATATAATACCAGCGGGACAGGAAATATCCCTGCACAGACCATCACCAACAGCGGCACCAATATTGATTCTGTATTATTTACTATTACGCCGACAGCAAATGGTTGTAACGGGCTGAATGTAAAATATACGATAACGGCTGACCCAACCCCGCATGTGATTCTTTCTGTGGCGCAAAGTATATGCAGTAATACATATACGGTTGTTGCCATATTAGCATCAGGTGTTGCAGGAACTACTTATAGCTGGTCGGCTACAGGGTCGGCTGGTATTACAGGTTTTACGGCCAGCGGAACGGGCAATATACCGGTGCAAACATTAACTAATCCGGGAAATGTTTCGGGTACGGTTACTTATACTATTACGCCAACCGCTAACGGGTGCCCCGGCCCTCCATCCAATTATGTGGTTACTGTAAAACCTTTACCGGTTATTACTGCTACACCTGGTGTTGATACTATTTGCCCCAGTACGCAAACAAATATTTCGTTGTCGTCAAGCGTTGCCGCAACTACTTTTAACTGGACATTTAACGAACCGGCAAGTGTAACAGGCGCAGCGGCCGGAACAGGTAATTCTATTCAGCAAACATTAAATAATACCAGCCAGAACCCACAAACTGTTTTATACATTATTACACCAACTGCGGCAGGATGTAACGGCCCGCTTGATACGGTTTATATCGTTGTTCACCCAGGGGTGGCCATTAATTTCTCGTTGCCCAATCAAACTATTTGTTCAGGCCAAACTATACATGCCGTTGCTATAACAAGTCCTTCGCCGGGTGTAACTTTTGCATGGACTTCTCAGGCTAATGGCGTAACCGGTGTTGCTGCTTCCGGTACCGATTCTATACCGGCGCAAACTTTGGTAAACAGCGGCACGGTTCCTTTAACGGTAAATTACAATGCAACGGCGGGGTATCCGGGGTGTCCGTTGCAGGTTGGTACTTATAGTGTTCTGGTAAATCCAACGCCCGCGGTTATTCTGCCGTCGGCTCAAACCATTTGCAGCGGCACTTCCACACAAAGTATTGCCATAGCCAGTAATGTTGCCGGAACTACTTTTACCTGGACGGGTTCAAGCCCCGATGGAGTAACCGGTTTTACTGCCAGCGGAAATACTTCAGTTATACCGGTGCAAACTTTAACCAATTCGTCTGCCGCCCCGGGCTATGTTATTTTTGCTATAACGCCGGGTGCATCAGGTTGCCCGGGTGCTGCGGTTTATGATACGGTTACTGTTAATCCTTTACCGGTTGTTAATCCTTTAAGCACCCAAACCATTTGCAGCGAAACCAGTAGTAATGCTGTTACTTTAAGTTCGGCAACTGCGGGAACAACTTATACCTGGACCGCATCAGGTGCGGGCCTGACCGGTTTTACGGCCAGTGGAACTGGAAATATACCCGCCCAAACCATTACAAATGCCGGAACCACCATTGATTCAGTAGTATTTACTATTGTGCCTAAGGCCAGTGGCTGCAATGGCCCGGCAAGCACCTTTACTATTGTGGTTAACCCGCTGCCAAATGTAAACTTACCGGCCGGCCAGATTATTTGCAGTAACCAAACCGATACGGCGGTTGTCCTTACATCTAAT
>CAISWS010000234.1 GCA_903889265.1 uncultured Bacteroidota bacterium | reverse complement strand
ATAATAGAATGAAAAATAATTTTGATGTCATACCAGGCTAAAAGATGATTGTGTCACAAAATATAAAATTTGGTTTCATCACACTAGCCTGTTTTCTGTTCTATCAATTCAAGCCTTTTTACAACAGCGTTTTTTTCAAGAATAGTACCTGGGGACAGCACCGCATTTGCACCTATCTTACTGCCGTCCCCAACCAATGCTCCAAACTTCTGAATACCCGTTTCAATCATTTTTTCGCTATAAAGTAGTCTTATCTGTTTATCCTCTTTTTCGTTCCAATGATTGCAAATTATGGCGCCGGCCTCAAAATTTACGTGGTTTCCGATAATGCTATCTCCAATAAAATTAAAATGAGCCAGATGGGTGTAACTTAATATTATACTCGTTTTTACCTCGCAGCCTGGCCCGATAACAACTGAATTAGCCAGATAAACGCCTGCCCTTAAATATGCATTAGCGCCAATAAAGCAATGCGGCCCTATAACACCCGGGCCTTTTAAAATTGCGCCCTGCTCAATATTGGCGGTTTTATGAATTGCTACATTATTATGCACAACATAATCTTTACCTATATGAGGTATTATTTTCGGCAGGCCATCCGCCAAGTGAGTTGGTATAAGCCAGGGAGCCAATCCGATTTTACCAATTAAGGCCGGCGGAAAGTCATCAATAAATCCGGAGATTAAAAAACTCATGATGTGTTATTTACATGAAGCGAATTTTATTAACGGCCTTGCTTTTTCAACCTGCTCATCGGTTATATGCATTTCTTCCAGGGTATGATGTTTAACGTCGAATTGTTCTATCTCAACGGGGTGCATCCATTCGCTTACTTCCTTTTCACTTTTCAGCTCATCTCCGCATTCGGTGGCTACTTTCCCAAAATAAGTTCCGTGCCGGTAATACCATTCTGTAAATTCATCGCAACTGTATTTTTCAAAAACAACCTTCATTTCCTGCAGGCTGAAAACCACCAGGTTGCGGTAATCCTTTTCGGCTAAAATAAATAACAGTTTGTTTTTGGGGGCAGCCCAGAATGTTCCTCCGCCAATGGCAGCAAAACTTCCTTGTTTAGTAAGTATATACGTTCTGCCATTCTTTGGTGAGTGCTTTGAAAAAATAAAATAGTCCTTATAGGGTTGGGTTGCTGGAAAAGAAAAGCCTTTGCAGCCTGCAACATCGGTTACAACGCTATCGCTCAGTATAAATTCATTCCCCTTAAAGATATTGATGTATAAAATGTATTTACCGTCTACTGATTTACGCGCCGAGGTGATATCGAATAGGCCAAATTTAACAGCGGTAACTGACTCATTAATTTGCGAGGATGCGGAATTAAATGCAAGCGTAAAAAGAAATAATATTACCCCGGGCAGGTTAATGCGGCCCCTTAGTTTACCCATGCCACAAACCTACATAAAAACCTTACAGGCAACTATAAGATACTGTTATGGGAATCGGAATAAATATTCCGGTTAAAAACAAATAACTCCGATGGCCGGGCAATTACGTTTTTAATTTTTTCACCTGCCGGGCTTACCAGGTTAAGCGCTTTAAGCTTTTTCCTGAAGTTGCGCTTATCAAGCATTTTGCCTGATATGGCCTGGTACAAACTTTGCACCTGCGCCAAGGTAAATTTTTCAGGCAGCAATTCAAATGCAATAGGGAAATGGCGTATTTCAAATCTTAAAGTTGCCAGCGCTTTTTCCACGATTCTACCCTGATATTGTGACAAAGCCGCAACCTCTGCAAGTGGATACCACTTTGCACCGTTTACATAACTACTGTAAGAAACGCCCTCTGGTATTTTTACGAGTGCAAAAAAAGCTACAGTAATTTCCCAGGTATCAGGCAGTGTTCCTGAACCGGCTGTTTCAGCTTCACTGCCCCTGGCCGGGTTGCCAAAGGAGTAAACCTGCTCTATAAAAAAGTTTTCAGCGCCTGTTAACTCCGCTATCATTTCGCGGGCAGAGTTTTCCAGTGTTTGGTTCGCAGTTGCCAGGCAGCCAGGTAAGGCACGGCGGTCATTTTCGTATTCTACTCCGTTCACAGTATCGGTATCGAGCAATAATATTTTCAATTCATCTTCCTCGTAACCGAAAATCACGCTGCACATAGATATCCGGTGATTTATTGCTGCGCTGTTTACAGTGGCTGCGCCGTCCGCTTTGGCTTTTTTAATAAAAGAATTGCCTGATGTTTCTGCAACTCGTTTTCTTTGCGGCGCAGATGATGTTTTGCTGGCGGCGGCAGCATTAGTGTAGAAGGAATTCTCATTACTACCTTCATCAGATAGCCCGGGGTTAAATTTGAAATCGCTCATTGTTTATCCATTTATGCTTTTTAAAAAAATTATCTGTTATTCATATCCGAAATGATATTTTTCAGGCAACAAAAATTTGAGAGAAAATACTGATACAATGGGGTGAAAGTATCTTAAACACAACAGCAGTTGCAAATGCAAAGCCAGCAGGGAAACAAAATATGGATGTAATGTTTGTTCATTGTGATGCAAAGAAAATTAGCGTTGTCATAAAATCCAAAGTTTTGGTGTTTTTTTAGAGTTACGAAGGCTGGATTTACTTTTATCTAACCTAAGTTAGCCTTCACAGGCTGTTAAATGCCTTTAAAGGCTACCAATTGGTAATTTTTCTGCAACAATTATTATTTCTTTGGCCTCTTCCATAAAAAAATCCAATACCTGTGAAACAGTTTCTGCCCCTGCTGATTTTAGTGTTAATAGGTTACTCTTTTTCAAAAGTTAAAAGCCAGGTCAGTAGTGTGGCACGTCCAAAGGCCTCCGTGTTATTTTCAGAGGAAGATAAAAGGAGGGTAGCATCACAAAATTTTTTCGAAGAGCAATCCGAAGGACCAGCTGGGGATTTAAAAATCAACCAGATACAAATTATTGCCAGTCATAATAGTTATCATCTGCGCACTGAGCCGGCAATACTTCGTTTTCTAACAGGCCTTTACAATCTTCATTTGCTTTCTAAAGACCTCAACCCAAAATATATTGATTACACCAATGCCCCCTTAACCGATCAGTTGGAGAAATATGGTGTAAGGGGCCTGGAATTAGATGTATGGAATGACCCTACGGGTGGGAGATTTTATAAAAGGAAGGGGCGTGCTCTGGTATTTAAATCAACTGCATCCAAAATTGAAGCATTAAAACAGCCTGGCTTTAAACTCCTGCATATTCCTGATTTTGATTTCATTTCCACTAACCCAACCCTGGTTGATGCACTTAAAGAAATAAAGCGCTGGAGCGATGCACACCCTAATCACCTACCTGTTTTTATTAATATCGAAACAGAGGTTAGCACCCCTGGAGATGAGATAAAATTTCTGCACAGTCTTACTCATGCTGCCCCCTTTGATTCGCTGGCCGCTGAGAGTATTGACAAAGAGGTGAAAAGCGTTTTTGGTGAAAAACTGGAAGGCGTTCTTACCCCGGATGAGGTGAGAGGAAATTACCCTACACTTGAAAAGGCTGTACTAAGCGGTAACTGGCCAACTCTTAAAGCGGCCAAAGGAAAGGTGATATTTATCATTGATGGGGACGGGACTTCAGGTGAGGTTTATAAAGCAGGACATCCATCATTGAAAGGAAGGGCCATGTTTGTTTATTCTAATCCCGGAACTGCCGAGGCTGCTTTTGTAATTTTAAACGAGGCTAAAAGCGATTTTGCCAATATACAAAAGTGTGTAAAGGAAGGCTACATTATAAGAACGCGCAGCGATGATGGCACCAAACAGGCCAGAAGCGGCGATTCAACCACGATGCATGCAGCGTTGAGTAGCTGGGCTCAAATCGTATCGACTGATTATTACCGGCCCGACCCGCGAGCGGGCAGTAAAGAATGGTCAAACTATTGTGTGCAAATACCAGGTGGCGGACTTGCCAGAATAGATTCAATTTCAGCATCCGGCGAATTGAAAGACCTGAAAATTAAGGAGTGAAAACACAGTCCGTTAACTTAATTATCAAGCTTACAGGCTCTCCAGCTCAAGCCTCATTTGTTCGTTGTAATCGTGTAGTAGCTGTTTGCCTTGTTTTAATATTTTAACGGCAAAGGGGATATTTTCCTTGCTGATGTAGCGGCCGTAAGTCATTTGCGAGAAAACTACCGGAGTTAAAGCAGCTTTTTTATGGGCAAAATCCTTACCGTATTCGTTCTTACTCCATTCGAACCATTTACTATATAAATCGGCACTTAATTGTTTGCGCACCGCATATAGCTTTTTATTTAACTGAGTCTTCATTTCAGTTCCGTGCATGTCAGCGCCGGCACTTTCAATCTGCTGTTTCGCAGAAATTTTAACGCTTTCAGTAACGTGCCACTGAAGTGGCTGTTTAATCTTATACCCATTGTCGCGTAAAAACTCAATCATAAAATCAAGCGACAGTTTTTCGCGAATAGCTCGGCTGCGCCAGGTCCGTATGGAAGATGGTGAATATTTACCCCTTACCGCCTCGTTATTTAAGGCGTTTAGAAATGCTTCATTCGTTGTCATGTATTGTTTTTTTTTCACCTTGTTGCATGTACCAGTTAAGACTAACTAACGTTACAAACCGTTGCGTATTGTATTTATTAAATACAATAATGTTTGCCCTAATTGATAAAATTTTGTTAATTCAATTATCACACATATCATTCATCACCGGCCCTTTCATTTAACTCTGTTCTGAGATTTGCTGACACAACAAAGGGCACATACTATTTAGTGTAAAAATAAACTTTTTTTAGTTAGCCAAAACATTTTCTTAGAAAATATTAATATTTAAGAAATGTTGCCGTTGAAGTCAACTGTTCGACTTTTAAAAAAAGCCGGATTTTCTTTATCTGTGTTGTAACAAATAAAAAGGGAGCCGCCTGCCAACCTCAAATATTACGAAAGGTTAACCGGTTTAACTTTTAATTCCTCAGCTTCCTCCATGGCAATTCTACGGGCGTAAGCGCTATGCTCGCTATAAAACTGGCTGTACCACAACCGCATTTTCATAATAGGGCCGTCGCCCTTAACCAGGAGTGGTTTGATTGCAAATTTTTTGCGTTCCCAGATAGTTACATCATCATGAAACTGTGATGATGCTTCCCGAAGTAAATATTTAACTGCCCAGCGACTAGTGCTGCGGGGGGCATAAACATGGTCCTCCATTTTTACCTTTAATTCGCCCAAGGGGGTAAAGGTTTTTATCAAAAGCATCTT
>CAISWS010000233.1 GCA_903889265.1 uncultured Bacteroidota bacterium | reverse complement strand
TGCTTAGCTGTTTTTCTATCAGTGGAAAGTATTTTTCAGAGACTTCGAGCATGGTGTATGTTTTGCGCGCAAATTTAGCGACCGGTTACGCCATGCGCAAGATGCACTTCACCGGATGCTTACATATCTCAGGGTAAATTGATGATTATACATTAATCACTTAAATTTTTAGTTCCCTTGCAGAGCAGCGAATTATTTTCGCTGCTCTTTTTTTGTTCCGTAATGAAGGTGGAAAAGCTGTTAGCAATAATATTGGGTGAAAGAAACAATAGTAAAAGGCAGATAAATTCTGCTTATTGTTGTCGCCCATTAGCAAATCAGTATTTAAAATGGATCAAAGTTTTCTGCTCATTACTCCCGAGGCTGTTTCTTATCAGTCGTACTATAATATATTCAGGGTTTTACATCAACGAAAGATAAATGGCAAATCCGCTTATACTTTCGATTCTCTTATAAAACTTAATCTCAGGTTTTTGTACAAGGGTGCAAACCAGGATATAATCCGCCTTATAAAAAGCTTTGACGAGGAAAATATAAAGCATGAGTTGGCGCAACTAAGTAAAGTTCATGCCAAACAAAAATCGGGTATCTCGTACGAGAAGTATATTGAGCGTGCGGCTCCGAGGGTTTTTCATGAGCAATTTAGCCATCTTAAAAATGTAGCAGAAGAACTGAAAATATACCATCGTATAAGGAGCAGGGAAACGGGCAATTATAAAGTTGCGCCCTGCACTTTTTCTAACAGCAAAGCCAGCCTTAAATTTAAAATGAAACGTTCCGGCACAAGCGGCTTGTCGATTTCAACGCTGGTAGATATCAATGAGCAGGAGTTGGATATATCGGAATTTAACCAGTCGGCTTTTTTGCTGGAAAAAGACAGTGTTTATTACCTTCTTTCTATTAAAGATACACAAACGTTAGAGTGGCTAAAAAATGCCGGGCCGGAACAATACAGCCAAAACGCCGAAGAGTTTGCCGATAAAATCATTTCGGTTTTGGAACGCGATTATGATGTGATAAAGGAGTCGGTATTTAAAGTAAACCTGGTTGAAAGCGAGCCCCAACATGCTATTTACCTGAGCGAGATAAGTGACACATTTTTAATGTTCACTCCCCGTTGGGATTATGAGGGCTTTATTATTGAAGCTATCGATCAGCCTGAAACGGAAGAAATTCGTAAGGGAGAGATTTATAAGGTGGTACGCAGGCATGAACTTGAACAGGCTTTTGTAGAAAAGATAAGGGCCCTGCATCCGAATTTTGCAAAGCAGAGGAATGGGCAATTTTATTTAACCTTTGATGATGCCAAAAAGAAACATTGGTTCCTGAAAGTTTACCAGGACCTGTTGGCTGATAATGTGCAGATAGTGGGGATGGATTTGCTTCGTCATTTTCGTTACTCTCCGCATAGCATAACCACGCACATGACCATCGGCAGAACGGTGGATACCACACTGCACCTGAACATTCAAATAACATTTGGCGACGAGAAGGTTGAGTTATTGAACATTCAGAAAACGCTTTTCAATAACCAGCGGTTTGTGTTGCTGAAGGACAACAGTATCGGGGTAATAAGCGATGACTGGTACGAGCAATACGGAGCCATGTTTAAGCATGGTAAAATTCAGAAAGGTGAATTGATAATTCCGCAATGGATATTGTTGAGTATTGATGAGCAATACCGGAGCAAAGAATTAAAGCCTGTTATAAGCAAATTATGGTGGGCCGATTGGCAACAATGGCAAACTTCGGAACAGCCTGTTTTTGCCTGCCCCGCTACCCTGAAGGCAAGCTTGCGGCCTTATCAGCAGAAGGGTTTTGAATGGCTGGTGTTACTGTCTGAAATAGGTGCAGGAGCCTGCCTGGCCGATGATATGGGTTTGGGTAAAACCCTGCAAACACTGGCCTTTTTGGCCCATGTAAACGCAGAGAAGCCCAGGGCAAAATTTTTGATTGTGGCTCCGCTTTCACTGGTGTTTAACTGGAAGCAGGAAATTGAAAAATTTGCACCGGATTTATCTGCCTATGTTTTTCATCAGAACAACAGAGACCTGGATGAGTTTATGGCTTCAGATAAACAGGTGATGATAAGCAGTTACGGCACCGTCCGTTCGGCCATAGAAGAACTGAGTTTAATAAACTGGAATACGGTTGTAATTGATGAAAGCCACAACATTAAAAACCCGGCCGCACAAATTACCAAAGCCGTTTATAAGTTAAGTGCCATTAACCGAATTGCGCTTAGCGGCACACCGGTGATGAATAATACCTTCGATATTTTCTCGCAGCTAAACTTTCTTGTGCCGGGGATGCTGGGTGGGCCGGAATTTTTTAAAAGAGAATATGCCATACCAATTGACCGCGATATGAGCGTTGAAAAAACAAAAGCCCTTCAAATCATTACCGCACCTTTTGTATTGAGGAGAACGAAGAAACAGGTTGCCGCAGATCTTCCGGAAAAAACAGAATCAGTTTTATGGTGCCAGATGGAAGATGAACAAAGGGAAGCATATGAAACCATCAAAAAGCAAATTAAAGCCAACGTGTTTTTAGACATAGAGCGTGATGGTTTCAGTAAAACGAAATTCTCCATCCTTCAGGGCATTATGAAGCTGCGCCAGCTATGCTGTGCCCCTTCATTATTAAAGAATGATGGAATTACTGCAACCTCTTCCATTAAACTGGATGTGCTGATGGAGGAGTTGAAGAATAATGTAGAAGGAAGCAAATCGCTGGTGTTCTCGCAGTACTTAGGAATGCTGAGTATGGTGGCTGAACAATGCAAGGCCAACAACATACCTTATTTATATTTTGATGGCAGCACGCCTTTAAATGAGCGCGCGCAAATGGTTAATACCTTCCAGGACGAGAATTCGCCGGAAAGAGTTTTTCTGATCAGTTTAAAGGCCGGCAATGCCGGTTTGAATCTTACGGCTGCGGAATACGTGTTCCTTTTAGACCCATGGTGGAACAATGCCGTAGAGCAACAAGCCATTGACCGGACCCATCGTATTGGTCAAACCAAAAACATTTTTGCCTACAAAATGATCTGCCGGGATACTATTGAGGAGAAAATAGTTTCACTGCAACAAAAGAAGAAACAACTGTCGGAAGACCTGGTAAGCGAGGAAGAAGGTTTTGTAAAACAATTGTCAGAAGAGGATATTCATTTTTTATTTGAGTAGATTCGCGCCCCGATTAAGGCTGCCGGTTTTTGTTTTAAAGTCAATTTTGGCGCTAAATGATTGTATTAAAAGTTGGGCAGAGGGTATTGAAAGGGGGCCTGAAAAAGAGGGTTTAAGACATTTTTTATCTCAATTTAAGCCACTTTTCAATCCGGATTTTGGCTCTTTTGAAAGTTTTAAACAGGCAGTATCGGGCAAAGTGGGCTTGATTTTGAGTTTGGGGAACACATAAATCATTGAATCTCAATTTACTCAAAAAATATTAAGCGAAACATTTGCAACTATGTTCACAAAATCTATCTTTGCAGTCCATTTTTTGAAAAAACACGTTTTAAAATCATATAATTGAATGGGTCACAAAACAAGTCCAATAGCTAATCGTCTCGGAATCGTAAGAGGATGGGACAGCAACTGGTACGGCGGCAAAGACGCTGGCGCGAAACTCGTTGAAGATGAGAAGATTCGCCAATACATCAAAGCCCGTATTCAGAAGGGTGGTATCGCTCGCATTGTAATCGAAAGAACAATGAAGAGAGTAACTGTAACGATCCATACCAGCCGTCCTGGTATCATCATCGGACGTGGCGGTGGCGAAGTTGACCGTGTAAAAGAGGAATTGAAAAAACTTACCGGTAAGGAAGTTCAAATCAATATCGTTGAAATACGCCGTCCGGAGCTTGAATCAGCTATTGTTGGTGAAACTATAGCAAAACAGCTGGAAGCGCGTATCAACTACAGAAGAGCCCTTAAAATGGCTATCGCTTCTGCAATGCGTATGGGTGCTGAAGGTATCAAGATCCGCGTATCAGGCCGTATCGGTGGTGCGGAAATGGCACGTAGCGAAGAATACAAGCAAGGAAGAACTCCACTACACACCTGGAGAGCAGATATCGATTACTCTATTACTGAAGCTTTGACCATTTATGGTAAAATCGGTATTAAAGTATGGGTTTGCAAAGGCGAAGTTTACGGTAAAAAGGATTTGACCGGAGCATTTGCAGGCGAGCAGAAAGAAGAAAAACGCCAGCCAAAAGGAAGGATTGAAAGAGATGACAACCGTGGTGGTGGAAGAAGAGACGATAACCGTGGTGGTGGTCGTGGAGAAAGAAGAGAGCCAAGGAAGTAATTGTAGTATTATAGTTCGGCTTCGCTCACTATGACATCGGAGTGTTGCAGTTAATTTTGAATAACCAGTAATAGAAAAAATAAGTAGTCATGTTATTACCTAAACGGACCAAGTTCAGAAAAACCCAAAAGGGAAGAGTTGCAGATGTAACTTACAGAGGGCACGAAATTGCTTTCGGTACTTACGCGCTTAAATCAATGGAAAGCGGCAAAATAAGCAACAAGCAGATTGAAGCTGCCCGTGTAGCTTTTACCCGCTTTATGAAACGTGAAGGAAAAGTTTGGATCCGTATTTTCCCTGACAAGCCAATTACCAAGAAGCCTTTGGAAGTGAGAATGGGTAAAGGTAAAGGTAACCCTGAAGGATGGGAAGCGCCTATCCAGGCAGGACGTGTCATTTTTGAAGTAGATGGCGTATCACGCGAAGTAGCTATGGAAGCTATGATGCTTGCCGCACATAAAATGAGCGTAATGACCAAATTTATTACCCGCAGAGATGCAGTTGAAGGATAGTAGCAATTCAGGAAATAAAATATAAGCCAATAATCATGGGAGTAAATAAGAAAATTAATCACGAAGACGTAAGGCAGTTTGTAACTGAAGATTTAGTTGCAAAAATTGCTTCTGATACAGCGGCACTGGACAAATTAAAGTTCAATCACGCGGTTTCTTCTTTAGACAATCCTGCATCTATCAGGGCAAAAAGAAGAGATGTTGCACGTCTTATAACTGAATTGGCAAAACGCACTAAAGAGAACAAAGCTAAATAGGTCATGGAAAGAAATCTAAGAAAAGAGAAAACTGGTGTAGTTACCAGCGACAAGATGGAAAAAACTATCACTGTTACTATCGAAAGAAGAGTGAAGCACCCCATCTATGGTAAGTTTGTAAAAACTACCAAGAAGTTCAAGGCACATGACGAAAAGAACGATGCCAAAACAGGCGACATCGTAAAAATCAGCGAAACCCGCCCGCTTAGCAAAACCAAGCGTTGGAGATTAGTTGAAGTATTGGAAAGAGCAAAATAAATTCACAATGAGAAAGGCCCGGCAGGAAAGGGGATATGTGAAATCCAGCTTCTTTGCCTTACAAAGCCCGACTCTATAAATAAAAGCAAATGTTACAACAGGAATCAAGAGCCAATGTGGCTGACAACAGCGGAGCCAAAGAAGTACTGGTTATCCGTGTTCTGGGCGGAACCAAAAGAAGATATGCCCGCATAGGCGACAAAGTTGTTGTGTCTATTAAGAAAGCGTTGCCTACCGGTGGTGTTAAAAAAGGAAGTGTTTCTACCGCAGTAGTTGTGCGTTCTACAGTTGCTACACGAAGAAAAGATGGTTCTTACATCCGTTTCGACGATAATGCAGTAGTGTTATTGAACGCCCAGGATGAGCCAAGAGGAACCCGTATCTTCGGGCCTGTTGCACGCGAACTGCGCGATAAGTCTTTCATGAAGATTGTATCACTGGCACCTGAAGTATTATAATTCCAAATTAAGAGAACTAAGAAAATCAATAAAGATGAAATTTCACGTAAAGAAGAATGACGAGGTTTTGATTATCGCCGGTGACGATAAAGGCAAAAAAGGCCGCGTTATTGAAGTTGACCGTCAAAAGTCGCGCGTAATTGTTGATGGCGCTAACCTGAACAGCAAACACAGCAAGCCAAACGCTAAAAACCCTAATGGTGGTATTATTAAAACTCCGGGCGCTATTCATATCTCTAATGTTCAGCTTTTATCTGATGGCAAACCTACCCGTGTAGGCCGCAAAGAAGAAAAAGGCAAAACCGTAAGATTTTCAAATAAGACCGGAAAGAATTTAGACTAATTAAATTTTGCCCTTGGCAAATTGAAAATGAAGAAAAGGCGTTTCGAGTTATCGGACGCCTTTTTTGTTTTTTATATTAATCAGATGTCATTGCGAAGCCTATTCCAATATTAAATATGCGAGATAAGGCAGTGGCAATCTTCGATTGTGTCGTTAAGACAATATGATAATAATGCTCATGGTAAAGCATTTGCAGGCCAATCCAAATTGGTTAATTTTATTCTATGCAGTTACAACCAGAAAATACCAATGATGAGAACGTACATAAGTTACCTGATTATGTCAATGAAAGTAATTCTGTTTTACCAGGAAAGGCACTCTCGGAATCTGCTTTAATATCCATGATTGAGGACGGTAGGAAAACAGGTACCATTACAATGGAAACCGCCCATGATATAATTCGTAAAAACTTCCACTCATAGTTGGTTTGCTAGTCGTTATTTAGTTTACATACTTAAAGCCAAACATGCTAACCTGGATATTTAAACCATTTACAGAACTAACCTTAACCGAGCTTTATTCCATCATGCAGTTAAGGCAGGAGGTATTCATTGTAGAACAAAACTGCCCTTACCTGGACGCCGATGGAAAGGATTTAAAGAGTTACCACCTGATGGGCTATGCCGGTGATGAACTGGTGGCTTATTCGCGCATTGTAAAGCCTGGGGTTAGTTATGAGGAGGTTTCGATAGGCAGGGTGGTTAGCTCTACAAAACACCGTGGCTTGGCTTATGGCAGGCAGTTAATGGCCGAAAGTATAAAGCAAATTGAAAAACTATACGGACCGGTGCCCATTAGGATAGGCGCTCAGCAATATTTGCAGAAATTTTACGAGAGTTTTGGGTTTGTGAGGGAAGGAGAGGCTTATTGGGAGGATGGGATACCGCATATAATTATGGTGCGGGAAGCAGTATAATGATAACAACAGAAAGCATTATCTTCGGTATATGAAAACAATAACGTTCACATCTGATTCAGACAAGAAATTAAGCCTGCTTGTTGGGGTGGCGAAGGAAATGGGTGTAAAGTCTAAAGCTATGCGCGAACTTACCGATGAGGAAATGGGTATACCTGGCCCGAAAGTGAGTAAAGAGCAATTGGAAGATTGGTTAAGCAAAGAGGATGGCAAGAGCTTTGAGCTATCAGAAGGTTTTAAAATAATGAAACAAAACCTTGCCACGAAACTGAAAAAGAAAAATGGTCATCGAAATTAAAAAGCGGGCGATGGATACCATTGTTGAAACTGCCTTGTATGTGGAAAGTTTAAACACTCATGGCAGTGGTGCAAGATGGATGGAAACCATAGAACAGGAAATCAGAAAAATCGCACTTTCCAAGGCTAAATTTGTTATATGCAGGAACCCTTCTTTAGCCAAATTCAAATACCGTTGCGTCAGTTATAAAGGCTGGATTATTGCATTTAGGATTTCTACTGAGAAATTTGAAGTGTGAAGGTTTATTTGGGGGAAGAAATTGGTGTGATGCTTAGGATGGGATACCGCCTATAATTATGGTGAGTCCAGAAAAGTAAAAAACCTTGTAACTATGGTTAAACAGGATTGAGTCTGCTGGATTTCCTTCGGTAGAAGTTGCAGTTTCTTTATCTGATTTTTTTGAAGTAAATAAATTTGCCGGAACAAATGGAGTAAACTTATTTCCAGATACCTTATCACCTGAATTCTTTTATCAAAAACTAAAAGAGATTATCGCTCATCCCCAAGTTCATGAAATTGTTATTCGCATTGCCGATGTAGACGACCCTGTAGAATGGTTCTATACTCATACTGTTTATATTAATTGCTCTTTGACAAAAGAGAAATTGCAAAAATGTTTAATGGCCTTGAAGCCGAGCGAAATATATGAAGGATGGATGTATGGGAAACCTGTGATACTAAAGAATAGCGAAATGACTGAACAAAACATATTCAGTATTTGGTGGGATTAATTTATGTAGTTTACGAAATAACCGATGAAAACATCCTAATCCTCCGAATTCGACAAAAAAACAGAGAATCCAAGCAGTATTAATCTCCCCTAAAATGCATTTTGCCCCTTGTTGCTGTCTTCTCGCCTAAATTTCTTCCCAAAACATTTGGAAATCTGTTGGTAACTACTATTTTTGCAGTCCCTTTTTAAAAACCGGACGGTTGGGAATCGTCCACAAATATTTAAAAATGAGCAGCAAAGCCGCAGCATACACACCGCGTTTAGCGAAGCGTTATAACGACGAGATCGTTCCTAACCTGATGAAGAAGTTCAACTACACTTCTGTTATGCAGGTTCCACGTTTAAAAAAGATCTGTTTAAATCAGGGCGTTAACGGCGCTACTTCTGATAAAAAGCTGGTAGATATCGCATTAAATGAAATGACCGCTATTGCCGGCCAGAAAGCAGTTGCTTCTCACGCTAAAAAAGCAATCTCTAACTTTAAATTACGTGAAGGAATGCCTATCGGCGCAAGGGTTACACTACGCGGCGACAGAATGTTCGAATTTTTGGACCGCCTGGTTTCTGTGTCTTTACCACGTGTACGTGACTTCAAGGGCGTAAACAATAAAGGTTTTGACGGAAGAGGAAACTATACCCTGGGTATTAAAGAACAAATCATCTTCCCGGAAATGGAAATTGACAAGGTTACCCGTATCAACGGTATGGATATTACGTTTGTAACATCTGCACCCGGCAACGACGAAGCTTATGCTTTGCTTGAGGCCCTGGGAATGCCATTTAAGAAAGACGAAAAGAAAGCAGAAAACAATAACTAAATAAGGAATACAGGCGTATAACATGCGTCTTTAAAACCGTAAAAGAATGGCAAAGAAATCAGTAGAAGCCCGTCAGCGTAAAAGAGAAAGACTCGTTAAGCAATATGCCGAAAAAAGAGCGGCATTGAAAGAAGCCGGCGAGTGGTCATTGCTTGACAAGTTGCCTAAGAATTCTTCAAAAGTAAGGTTACGCAACCGTTGTGCACTTACCGGAAGAGGCAGAGGATTTATCCGCCAGTATGGCATTTCGCGTATTAAGTTCCGCGACCTGGCCAGCGATGGCAAAATACCTGGTGTTACAAAATCATCTTGGTAAGCATAAAATTAAATAAAAAGTTTTGCATAGCATGTCATAGTGAGCGAAGCCGAACTACGAACTAAATAAAAGAAATAAAATGAACGATCCAATTTCAGATTTTCTGACAAGAGTTAGAAATGCTCAGCAAGCCGGACACAGACTGGTTGAAATTCCTTCTTCAAAACTGAAGAAGAGAATTACAGAAATTATGTACGAGCATGGTTATATCCTGAAATATAAGTTTGATGAAAGCGCCGACAAACAAGGTGTTATCAAAATAGCTTTAAAATATGATGCTACCAGCAAAGCTCCGGTTATCAAAAATCTGAAAAGAATTTCAACTCCGGGGTTACGCCAATACAAAGGCCATGAAGATTTGCCACGTGTATTAAGCGGCCTTGGTATTGCTATCATCTCTACTTCCAAAGGAGTAATGACTGAGAAAGAAGCAAGGGCACAGGGAATTGGTGGTGAAGTTTTGTGTGAAATTTTCTAAAACCGGTATTAAGTATATAGTATTAGGTATTAAGACTTGAGGAGTAAGGTTAAAGTTAAAATAGTAGTAGGAAAAAGTTAGAGTGGCCGTATTTGTCTAAATACTTAATACTTGCTACTAAATACTAAAAATAAAATTCTAAGTTATGTCACGTATAGGTAGAGCACCGATCACACTTCCAAAAGGCGTTTCGGTTGAAGTAATGAGCGGAAACGTAGTGAAGGTGAAAGGCCCTAAAGGAGAAATGTTCCAGGCTGTTGATCCGGATATCGCTGTAAAAATTGATGGCGGTGTAGTAAACGTTGAACGTCCTACTGAGCAAAAAAGACACAAAGCTTTGCATGGTACTTACCGCGCATTGATAAACAATATGGTTCACGGTGTTTCCGAAGGATACACTGCAAACCTTGAGCTGGTTGGTGTGGGTTACCGCGCCGATGTTGCCAAAAACGTATTGACTTTGAGCGTAGGTTATTCTCACCCTGTGGTTGTTTTACTTCCTGAAGAAATTAAAGCTTCAGCTAAGCAAGACAAAGGTCAGAATCCCATCATCACTTTACTTACAAACGACAAGGACCTTTTAGGGCTGGTATGTTCAAAAATCCGTTCTATCAGAAAACCTGAGCCATACAAAGGAAAAGGTATCAAGTTTGTAGGCGAAATATTGAGAAGAAAAGCTGGTAAGTCAGCCGCTAAGAAATAAGATTTATTAAAGAGTAAGATAACATCAAAGTTATGGCAGTTAATAAGATAGCAAGAAGAGAAAAGATCAGAGGCAGAATTCGCGGTAAAATAAGCGGAACTGCTGAGAGGCCAAGGTTCAGCGTTTTCCGCAGCAACAAGGAAATCTACGTTCAGTTGATTGACGATGCTTCAGGAAAAACCGTACTGGCTGTATCAACACGCGATAAAGACTTTGCGCGCACCGGAACCAAGGTTGAGCAAAGCAAATCAATAGGTGTTGCTGCTGCAAAAAAGGCCGCTGAAAAAAACATTACTGAAGTAGTGTTTGATCGTGGTGGTTTCTTATATCATGGTCGTGTTAAGGCAGTAGCTGAAGGCGCACGCGAAGGTGGCCTGAAATTTTAATCATAGATTCAATATCAATAAAGGAAAATGGCAAAATTGAACGTTCAAAAGCTCAAAGCGAGCGAATTGGAATTGAAAGAGAAAGTGGTGAACATCCGTCGTGTAACCAAGGTTACCAAGGGTGGTCGTACTTTCACCTTCTCAGCAACTGTGGTGGTAGGCAACGGTAACGGTATCGTTGGTGAAGGCCTTGGTAAAGCAAGGGAAGTTCAGGAAGCAATTCAAAAGGCAATTGATGATGCCAAGAAGAACCTGGTAAGTGTTCCGGTATTCAAAGGAACTATACCTCACGTTCAGCATGGTAAATTCGGAGCGGCAAAAGTAATGTTGCGTCCGGCCAGCCAGGGAACAGGTGTTATTGCCGGAGGTTCAATGCGTGCGGTGTTGGAAAGTGCAGGTATTAAAGACGTTCTTGCAAAATCGCAAGGTGGTGCAAACCCTGCAAACGTTATCAAGGCAACTTTAGATGCCCTTGGTAAACTGCGCGACCCTTATACCGTATCTAAGAACCGCGGTGTTGGAATGGAAAAAGTTTTCAAAGGATAATTGAAATTAGTATCAAGTATATAGTATTAAGTATTTAGATAAATACAACTGATATGGCAAAGGTTAGAATTACAAAGACTGTTAGCACGATAGAAAAAGACGAGCGTCAGAAAAGGACTATGCGTGCCCTTGGATTAAACAAGATTGGCGACAGCAACGAACTTGAGGCTTCTCCATCTGTGAATGGTATGATCAGAAAGGTGCTTCACCTGGTTAAAGTAGAAAATATTTAGTTTTATCCTTTATCGGGTAAAAGCAAAACGATAGAAAACATTTCAAAATGGAATTGCACAATTTAAAACCTGCCAAAGGTTCAGTAGGAAAGAAGAAAAGATTAGGTCGCGGACAAGGTTCTACCGATGGTGGTACTGCATCACGCGGACATAAAGGAGCAAAGTCCCGTTCAGGTTACAAGTCGAAACTTGGATTTGAGGGTGGACAGATGCCTTTGCAGAGAAGACTTCCGAAAGTAGGTTTCAAAAACTTTAACCGTGTTGAATACAAAGCCTTAAACTTAGGCCAGATTCAACTGATGATTGAAAAGCACGGCTTGAAAGAAATTACTGTTGACGAAATGCGCAACAGAGGAGTACTTGGAAAAAGCGCCCTTATCAAAGTTCTTGGAACGGGCGAGTTGAAAGGCAAAGTGAATGTTACCGTTCACGCAATCAGCGAATCGGCCAAGGCTAAAATAGAAGGATTGGGTGGTGTTGTTACCATTGTAAAATAAGCAGTCAGAATAATGAAAAGGATTTCCGGCGAAGGGAATCCTTTTTAAGTTAAAAGTAGCCCGGATACAGGAGGAAGTTGATTGCTGGTTAAACCATATTTAATGTGGAATGTTACAATCAACCTCATCTAACCATAAAAAGACAGAGATAGATGAAACTTATTCAGAAACTTAGAGAGATTTGGAGTATAGAAGAACTCAGACAGAGGATTCTTCTTACCATGGGTCTTATTCTCATTTACCGTTTAGGAACTTACATTTGCCTTCCCGGTATTGACCCGACTGCCCTTGAGTCTATCAAATCTCAGGGCTCAAGTGGAATTCTTGGACTGGTAAACCTGTTTGCAGGTGGTGCGTTTGCCCGTGCTTCCATATTTGCATTAGGTATTATGCCTTATATCTCTGCGTCTATTGCCATCCAGTTGTTAACTATGGCTATCCCTTATTTTCAGAAACTACAGAAAGAAGGCGAAAGCGGAAGAAGAGAGCTAAATCAATATACCCGTTTACTGACTATCGCAGTTACTGCTTTTCAGGGTGCCGGTTATGTGGTTTACTTACGCAATGCTGATGCAAATGCGGTGGTGCCTTCACTTTCTCCAATCATCTTCTCTATATCAACTATTGTAACCCTTACTGCAGGAACTTTATTTGTAATGTGGATGGGAGAGAAGATAACTGACAAAGGAATTGGTAACGGTATTTCGTTAATTATCATGGTGGGTATCTTAGCCAGGTTTCCGGGCTCTATCCTTGAGGAATTCAGCTCAAGACTGATATCGAAAGGTGGTGTTATCGTTTTCGTTATTGAATTAGCTTTCCTGGTAGTGGTTATCGGAGCATGCATCCTGTTGATACAGGGCACACGCCGTATACCGGTTCAGTACGCTAAAAGAAACATTGTTCAGGGTGGTAAGATGATGCAGGCAGGTGGTGTTCGTCAATATCTTCCTTTGAAGATGAATGCTGCAGGTGTAATGCCAATTATCTTTGCACAAGCTATCATGTTTTTACCCGCAACTATCGCCCAGTTTATTCCGGGTTACGAGAACAGCAGGGTATTGATTGCATTCAATGATATTAAGTCTATTCCCTACAACGTAGCTTACTTTTTATTGATAGTTGCGTTTACTTACTTCTATACCGCTTTGATCATCAACCCTACTCAGATAGCTGATGACCTGAAACGTAACAGCGGATTTATTCCGGGTGTAAAACCAGGTAAGAAAACCGAAGATTTTATTGATACAGTTATCTCTCGTATTACCTTACCGGGTGCTATATTTTTAGGTATAGTATCAATTATGCCGGCAATTGTAATGATGTTTGATGTTAACCGTGCATTTGCACTTTTCTTCGGGGGCAGCTCTATCCTTATCATGGTAGGCGTTATCCTTGATACACTGGCAACAATAGAAACATATTTATTAAACCGCCATTACGATGGATTAACCTCCAGTGGGCGGATAAAGGGAAGACAAGGGTTTGCAACGGCAAGCATGTAAGCCAAAAATTTAAAATCCCTCTCTGTAAGGAGAGGGATTTTTGTTTTATAGGGTATGGCAATTAAAATTAAAACACAGGAAGAGATTGAGTTGATACGCAAAAGCTGCGATCTGCTGTCGAGGACCCTGGCCGAAGTAGCCAAGGCACTAAGAGTAGGCGCAACAGGTGTTGAACTGGATAAACTGGCCGAACAATTTATAAAGGACCACGGAGCGCATCCTTCGTTTAAAGGATATAACAGGTATCCTGCTTCACTATGTATTTCCGTGAATGATGAAGTGGTGCACGGAATACCTAAAACCGAGGCTTATAAAGACGGGGATATAGTATCCATGGATTGTGGTGTGTTTATGAATGGCTACCATGGTGATATGGCTTATACTTTTGGAATAGGAAACGTGAAGCCCGAGATAAGGGAGTTGATGAGGATTACAAAGGAGTCGTTGTATTTGGGCATTGAGCAGGCCACAACAGGAAAGAGGACAGGGGATATAGGTTTTGCAGTGCAGGATTTTTGCGAGAGGAAGCATCCTTATAAATGTGTAAGGGAATTAGTTGGGCATGGATTGGGAAAAACATTGCACGAAGACCCCCAGGTTCCGAATTATGGAAGAAAAGGGGACGGGCCAAGATTACCTGAAAATTGTGTAATTGCCATTGAGCCTATGGTTAACCTGGGTAAAAGGGATGTTTATACCAAGCGCGATAACTGGACGATAGCTACCCAGGACGGTTTGCCTTCGGCCCATTTTGAGCATACTTTGGTTGTTAAGGCCCCAAAAGCCGAGATATTGAGCACTTTTAAGTGGATTGAAGAGGCAGTAGCCGCAAATAGTGAGTTAATTAAGATATAAATCCCTGAAATCCCCGGTTTTGAACATCCGGGGTAGCAAAGGGCTCTAAAGCGGGCCGGGATTGGAATACAGTGAGAAACGTAAAAATTACTGTACAAAAAGTTTGCAGCATTGTTCATAAACTCTATATTTGCGTTCCCTTTTTGGGGAGTAGTGTGTAGAATTCAATTTTTGAATGGCAAAACAGGACCTGATTAAGCAAGACGGAACGATTACAGAAGCATTGAGCAATGCCATGTTCAGAGTGAAATTAGAGAATGGCCATGAGATCATTTCTCACATTTCAGGCAAGATGCGGATGAACTATATTAAGATATTGCCCGGTGATAAGGTGCAGGTTGAAATGAGCCCTTACGATTTGAACAAAGGAAGAATAACATTCAGATATAAATAGTATTCAGGTAAAAAGAACAATACAAACGAATAGTCATGAAAGTAAGAGCATCGGTAAAAAAGAGAAGTGTGGATTGCAAAATTGTAAGACGCAAGGGTGTTGTTTATATCATAAACAAGAAAAATCCTAAATACAAACAACGTCAGGGATAATCATTTTATAAAAAAAGATACTTACAAATAACATGGCAAGAATATCAGGTGTAGATCTTTCGAAGAATAAACAAGGTGGCATAGCGCTTACCTATATTTATGGTATCGGAAAAACCACGGCAAACAAAATTTTAACTTCTAACGGTATTGACCCTACCATTAAGGTGAAGGATTGGAATGATGACCAGGTTAACGGTATCATCAGGTTCATAGCTGAGCATCTTAAGGTGGAAGGTGAATTGCGTGGTGAGGTTCAGCAAAACATCAAGCGTTTGCAGGATATTGGCGCTTACCGTGGCATCCGCCACAGAAAAGGTTTGCCGGTTCGTGGCCAGAGAACTAAAACCAATTCAAGAACAAGAAAAGGTAAACGTAAAACAGTGGCTAACAAGAAGATGGTAACCAAGTAAGCTTGGATTTTTAGAAACAAGAGTTAAGAAGCAAGAAAAATATAAAATGGCAAAGCAACAAACACCACAGCAACAATCAGCCGTTGCAAAAGCAAAAGCAAAGAAAAGAGTTGTTAAAGTTGATAGCGAAGGTAAGGCATTCATTAATGCAACTTTCAATAACATCATTATCACTTTCACTAACGGAACAGGACAAACCATTAGCTGGGGTTCTGCAGGCCGTGTAGGTTTCAGAGGTTCAAAAAAGAACACTCCTTATGCTGCGCAAATGGCGTGCACTGAAGCTGCAAAGGTTGCTCACGAAGCCGGCCTTAGAAAAGTAGAAGTATTTGTAAAAGGACCAGGTGGTGGCCGTGAGTCGGCTATCAGAACTATCTATACCAGCGGTATCGAAGTTACGGTGATCAATGACATGACGCCGATACCTCACAACGGTTGCCGTCCTCCTAAAAAGAGAAGAGTATAAGAGCCCCTCTGAATCTTCCCCCGCGGCGGAGAGACTTAATACAGAGGCTTAATAAAATTGAAATTGTAATAAAAAGGAATTAGAAATATAATAAGATGGCAAGATATATAGGACCCAAAACGAAGATCGCCCGTAAATTCGGTGATGCTATTTTCGGAACCGATAAGTACTTCGATAAAAGAAGCTACCCACCGGGACAACACGGACAGAGCAAGAAAAGAAAAACTGCTTCTGAGTATTCTGTGCAGTTACAGGAAAAGCAAAAAGCAAAGTACACTTATGGCTTGCTTGAGCGTCAGTTCCGTAACTTGTTCGAAAAGGCTACCCGTAGAAAAGGTGTGAAGGGTGAAAACTTGCTGAAACTATTGGAAGCAAGGTTGGATAACACTATTTACCGCCTTGGTTTAGCTGCTTCACGTTCTCAGGCACGTCAGTTGGTTATTCACAAACACGTTTCGGTTAACGGTTCAGTAGTAAACGTTCCTTCGTTTACTTTAAAGCCAGGCGATAAAGTTGGCTTACGCGAGCGTTCAAAGAACCTTTCAGTGGTTCAGGATGCAATGGCTAAAAGAGGAAAGAAATTTGTTTGGTTAACACTGGACGAAAAAGCTGTTGAAGGTACTTTCCTTGATTACCCTGAAAGAGAGCAAATACCGGAAAACATCAACGAACAGTTGATTGTGGAATTATACTCTAAATAGAGTTTTTGATTTCGGACGGTGGGTCCGAGTTTTGAGTCGGATTTTTTTTACAATAAAACCTAAATTGAAAATATGGCACTATTAACCTTTCAAAAGCCCGATAAAATCACTTTACAAAAAGCAACTGATTTTGAAGGTACTTTTGAATTTAAACCTCTCGAGCCTGGGTTTGGTGTAACTATCGGTAATGCACTGAGAAGAGTTCTTCTTTCTTCGTTAGAAGGTTATGCAATCAGTGGTATCAAAATTACAGGTGTTGATCATGAGTTTTCTTCTATCAAAGGTGTTCTGGAAGATGTTACTGAAATTGTTTTGAATTTGAAGCAGGTTCGTTTGAAGAAAGTAATGGATGACGAAAACGCTGCTGATAAAATATATATTGCTTTAAAGAACTCTCCTTCGTTTAAGGCTGAGCATATCGAAAAACACACCAACGTTTACCAGGTTATGAATCCTGAGTTGGTTATCTGCAACATGGAAGGCAACGTTAACCTGGAGATTGAATTAACTATCTCTAAGGGCCGTGGTTATGTTCCTGCTGACGAAAACTCTAAAGAGCACGCTATTGGTTACATACCGGTTGATGCTATCTATACCCCAATCAAGAACGTAAAATATGCGGTTGAACCTTTCCGTGTAGAGCAGAAAGTGGATTTCGAAAAGCTGGTTCTTGAAGTATCAACTGACGGTACTGTGCATCCTGAAGAAGCTGTTAAAGAAGCATCTCGTGTTTTGATTCAGCACTTAATGCTGATTACTGACGAGCACATCTCTTTCGATAGCCCTACTGCCACTGAAACCGAAATGGTTGATGAGCATGTATTGCACATGCGCAAACTGTTGAAGACGCCTCTTGAAGATCTGGATCTTTCAGTTCGTGCTTTCAACTGCTTAAAGGCAGCCAAAATCAATACTTTAGAAGAACTGGTACAGTTCAATACTAACGACCTGTTGAAGTTCCGTAACTTCGGTAAGAAGTCTTTAGTAGAAATTGAAGCTTTGTTACACGAGAAAGGCCTGATGTTTGGAATGGATCTGAGCAAATACAAATTAGACGAGAACTAGTATTTAATGTGGTTCGGCTACGCTCACCATGACAAGTGGTAAGTGTGATAGAACTTTAATATAAGAACAATAGAAAAAATTAAGTCATGAGACACGGAGATAAAGTAAACAACTTAGGAAGGAAAACCGCCCACAGGCATGCTTTGATGATGAACTTAGGCAACTCGCTTATTCTTCATAAAAGAATTTTCACGACGCTTGCCAAGGCTAAGGCCCTGAGAGGTTATATTGAGCCTATTGTTACAAGAGCTAAGGAAAATACTACACATAACAGAAGAACGATTTTCAGCGTGCTTGAAAACAAATTCAGCATTGATGAGTTGTTTGGCCCTATCGCCGCTAAAGTTGGCGACAGACCAGGTGGTTATACCCGTATCATCAAAACCGGCTTCCGCCCTGGTGATTCAGCTGAAATGGCGATGATTGAGCTGGTTGATTTCAACGAAATCTATACCCAGAACAAGAACGTTAAAACTGCTGAGCCTAAGAAGAAAACCAGAAGAGCTGGTGCTACTAAAAAAGCCGCTGCTGCCCCTAAAAAGAAAGTCGCTAAAAAAGGCGATGACGCAGCTGAAGAAAAGACGGAAGAATAAGTTTAGTCTTCAAAGAATAAATAGAAAACCCATCCGAGAAATCGAGATGGGTTTTTTGTTGAGTTTGGGCGGTAAGATTTGACAACTTTTTAAAAGTTGTCAAATCTGTAGGGCAGGCATATCAGGAAGTGCCACAGGCGGCATCTCTGATGCGCTATTATTTTCGGTTTCTGGTTACTATAAACAGCCGGCTCCTCTGGAGCGTTTTTATGGTATGACTTAAACTGTATTTGTGTTCCAGCGGAACAGCCTGTTTATAACAGCATTTGAAGTTATTCTTGCACGCCATGGCCGTATTGAGCGAAGGTCTCAAAGGCCTACCCCTCCAACCAAGTCACCACCTCCTGCTTCAACGCAATATTACCTGGTGGGCAATCCAGCGCCTGCACGTGCTCTTTTAACTGTTGTTTGGCAACTTTGGGTTTGTTGCCATCCTGTATAAAAGTCTTTAGTGCTTTCCACAGATTTTCAATAAAGGAGTTATCGGGTTGGTGGTCTTTGAAGTAGCGCTGATTGTTTCGGATGGTGTAGTGCAGCAGTTCTACGTTGCCCATTTCGTAATGGGCTATAAATTCAAACACTTTAATGTCTTCCAGTTTAAATTGTTTGTCTTTGCTGCGGCCTACCAGGGCATATACCTCCTGCACAGCGTCCAGCACATCGGCGTATTTTTTATTTTTTAAATAGATGAAGCAGATGTTGCTGCTTAAAACGCGCTTTTGAATAAAGCTGAGCAGGGCATCGTATGTTTTTAAGCCTTGTTTCATGTGGCCTACCATTTGCAGGGCGAGATTGAATTTTGAGTTGTTGATGAAGTCAAAAAGCTTTGCCGTGGTGGTAAGAAAGAAAACATCTTTCAATACATCCTTCTCAGCTGTTTTAACGCCGTTTAGCTTTTCAACTATAACCGGTATTTCCTTATAATCTTCAACCCGGAATATGAATACCATTAAGTGCGAAACCAGCTTTACATACCGGTCAGGCATTTCTTCTATTCTTGCCGGTAGTTTTTCCCACCGGCCAATCATGTATTTAAGCAGATCTATGGCCTTATTATACTCTTTGCGGTGGTCGTGTATAATGCACTTGGCGCTTATAATATTATGGGTACAGTTGAAGGTAATATGCGGCTGCTTATGTAGTTGATCAAGGGCCGCATAGATTGCATCTACCTCCGCGCTTCTTTGCTGTATCTGATTGGTAATGTAAATGCCGTACAGTTGTTCGCGCAGGTAAGCTGCTTCGCGCTCGGCGCTTAATTGTTTAATAGCGGCTTCTTCCTGTTTGCGCAATTCCTGCTGGTAAGCATGTCGTACAGGGCTGTAATCCTGCTTATCAATGTCGCGCTTTATATTCAGCAGCTTAATTTTTTGCTCGGTAAACTCCCGCTCTTCTGCAATGGCCCAGGCTTTCACCGCAATTTTTTCGCATTGGTCAAACAGGCCTTTTTCAATTAAAAAGTTCATCTCCTGAATCATATCCGCAAGCCGCCCTTCGGTTTTTTTCTCGGCAGAATAATGACGCATGGCTTTCATAACCAATTCAGTTAAATTCTTTTTTTCGTCAGAAAGGTATTTGCCCAGTTTTTTCTGTTTCAGGCTTTGTGCAAACTCTTCTTCGTTATAATTACTGCCATCAGGCAATTCGTTATAGGCATCAAACAGCTTTTCGTAATTCGTTTTACCGCCTTCAGTTTGTTTTGCGGCAAACAGCTTGAAGTAGCGTTTTTCGCTTGCCGTAAGTGATTTTATAAGTTGAAAAAGGTTGTCCGTTGGTGTCATAGCCAGGTTCTGCCTGGCATAAATATATTGAATTCAGGTATTTGTTATTACAAATAAGATCTTGATAGGAAATTTTGGCAGATAAGTCTATTTCAAAACAGCCTGTTTATGGTAATTTCGGATTAGAAACCTGAAATACAGTTAATATTGCATGGATGTGTTTCCTGATTAAGCCTAGTGGGTTACAATAAATTTCTTTCTTTCTATCTGGCCATCGGCTTTTACTTCAAGTATATAGACACCTGAAGCAAAGGATGAAACATTTACACGCTGAATTATTGTTCCGTTTGCCGATTGCAGGTTTGTAAAAAGATACCTGCCGGATATATCATAAACACCAAATTCAACACTACCGGTGCTGCCATCCACTTCAATGGCAATATTATTGTTAGCTGGGTTAGGATAAAGATTTACGGACCATGAGTTGCCGGTGATGTTATCAATTGCATTTGGCAAGCTACATATACCGCCAACCTGCAGGGCCGAAGCAAAACATGCATTAAGATGTTGCGCACCTAAAATATTACTGCGGTCGAAAATAGAGAAGCCGTAGTACAGCGGGGTAGGGTTTCCGAAGCCACTTACATAATCGGTTGGGCCGTAGCCATCCCAATAAGCCCATGGCATACCGGTATGGTTAATTGCAGCGCCCATGGCATTGATATAATTGCAGCGGCTGGTATCATCATGGTAAACATCCGGTAGGGTAGTGCAGCCAAATTCGCTTAGCCAAACCGGAACATGGTTGGTATTACTCCAGGTTTGCACACCATTCATTTCAGTATTTATCTCAGCAATTTCTCCTGCTTTAGGGAAAGCTATAGGCGTAACCGTGTTTGAATCAGTATTGGCCACGCCGCCGGTACCTTGCTCGCAAAATCCATAAAATCCATTGCCATCATAAATGTGTGTGGTGTAAATAATATTGGTATCGGTGTATGGGGTTGATAGCGATAATGCGATGGGATCGTAGTAACCGGTATTGCCAACAACGAGTGTATGCGTTTTGTCGTATTGCCTTACTGAGTCAATAACCGTTTGGTAAAGGATACGCAAATTGGCATCGCTAACTGAGTTAGGCTCGTTCCTTAATTCGAAAATGACATGGTTGGGGTCGGCGTATTCATAACGGTTTATTACCTGTCTCCACACAGCGGCAATTAGTGCAGCCTGGGTAATATAGTTGGCATCGGTTATCTGGTAGTTGGTTTGGAAAGCTGAACCATTATCATCAGCAAGGTGGTTATCAATAACCAGCATCATATCGTTATCGGCACACCATTTAATAACTGAATCAACATAGTTGAGGCCGCTTACTACATTGGCGTTAGCAAGATTAAAGGCATAAGGGGATTGTGGTGATGCAAAGCCCTCAAATATTACAGGCAGCCTTACGCTGTTAAAACACAAACTTTTAAGGTTGGCTATATCACTTTCATGAAAGCGCGATGTATCCGGAAAGGTAGTTGTGCCGAAATAGTATTCGTCTTCCAACCAAACGGCAAGGTTCATGCCTTTACCTAAGGCGGCTGCGCGGCTGCCGGCAGTACCGGTAGTAACCTGTTGTTGCTGATCTGTGACAGTTACGGTCCAGGTTTTTTGACTTCCATCCGGGGCGTTTGTGGTGTACGTAAATGGCGATGTGAAATTTTCGGCAACACCTGACGCCGGGGTAATGTTAGCCATTGGACTGATGGTAATAGCCGGTGTAAGCGTTGCCAGGTTTGAACCATATGGCATTACTATCGAAATGGTGCCAGCGGTTGTATCAATAACTGAATTGCCAACCTGCGAAGGAATAGTGAAAGTGAGGATATTTTTTTCGCTGCTTAATGATGAGGCAACGCAATCGCTTGCAACCGAAAATTGAGCATTGTCCAACGCCATTAATCCATTGCCTGGATAAGTGGTATGGATTCCGCTTGCCACAAAGTTTGTTGCATTAAAAGTGGTGGTTACATCGTATTTCCAAACATCGCCGTTGCTGGTGTAACTGCTACCTTGATTGGTACCCTGGTCGTTGATGTATAAATTATTGCCATCAAATAACAGTCCGCCGAGTTTGCTGGTGGGTATGTAATCAATTGTGACGTCAGCTGCAATTGGAGATATCGAAAATCCGGCATTCTGATTGAGAAGATAAGTGGCTATCCACGTAGCGCTAATTTCTGCCAGTGTGCCCTGGCCGGCAGAGTTACAGGCGTACTGATCATTGTTATTACCCACCCATAAATTTCCGTTGGCATCAAAAGCCAATCCTTCCGGTTGGCTGAATAGATAAACGCTGGGGCCCGCGCCTCCGGCAAGCGAAACTGAAGTCATATTTGCGGCCAGCGAATTGGTGATAGTGTAATAATTGTTTTTGTTGGCGCCAAGGTAGCATACAACAAAATTGTGGCTGGGGTCATTATCGCCATGCCATTCGGTAAACCATAAATTGCCTGAAGCATCAAACGTCAGGTTGGCAACAAACAGATCAATACTTGGGTCGCTATACGAGGCCAACTGTGTTACAGATGAAGGATTATAACCCGAAGCTTTGGTATAAACAAAAATACCTCCATCGCTGCCAGTGCCACTGGTAAAGGTGCCTACATACAAGTTACCTGTCGATGGTTGTATGGCGATTCCGGCAGTTGATAAACCCGCAGTTCCGGGTTTAAGTACGGTAGGTGCCGTTGCTGTTTTGGTGGGGTAAACATCGGCATAGTTATATACCAATACCCCGCCCATGTTATTACCTGCATCTACTGAAACAAACAACTTACCATCGTATAAAATAACATCATTGATGCCCTGCGTATTACCGAAAGCCGTATTGATATCAGAGGATAAGCTGAGCGTATAACACGGGCTTGAGGCTACCGGATTGGTTTTGTTATAGAACCGGATTTCCGATTCGCTGTAATAAGGCTGTGCAATGGTTTGCTGCGCATGCGCGTACGAGCCGGAAAGAACAGCTGCAACAATTAATAAAAGGGCAAAAGTTGATTTTCTCATAACGCGGTTTTTGTTTTTAGCTTTGAATCAATATTACCTTTTGAATAATGTTTGACGGCAAATTTATACTTTACTATATCTCTTTTTTAGAGCTAATAAGTTTTGGCGGTTTTGATTTATAATCCGGTAAAATATTCATCAAGTCCCGCGATTGGCTTCAAACTTAAAAATAGGCGGGGCCTGTTAAAGCCCCGCTTATTTTTTTATTACATCTGCACATTAGGGGTGCAGCCGGTAAATGTATTTGAAGTTGTAATGTCTGAGTTATAAGTTGGTGTTACTGCAGGAGCATCCGGGCTAACGTATATACCTGAACTGCCGCTGTTAGATAAAGTGCAATTACGAACTGTGATGTTTCTTGCGCTTGGAATATACATGTAAGTGCTTATTAGTCCCCGCTGGCCCGCATTTATTTGATACGAAGCGGCGCCACCACCACCAGATATGTTACAATATTGAAAGCTATTGGCATTTGGACTTTGCACGTTTAATGAACCCCAAAAACCAGCCGTAGCCTGCTCTCCTTTAATGGTGATAGCATTGGTACTTGTACCGTTAGCCGTAAACGTACCTATGGGTGAAGCAGATAGGCTAATTCCACTACCCATTAAAATCGTGGTGCCGGGCGCAATCGTAAATCCTTTATCAAAAACATCGCCTGAATTTCCTCCCAACTGAATAAAATCATAGGGTACTGTTAAAGCTGAAAGGGTTACGGCTACTGATACATTGCTGGTCTCAGACTGTACTGCAATACTATTGTTGGTATTGCCGCTAAAAGTGTTGCCCGTGCCAATTGAACCAGCACCCGCTGCAAATGTTACAATGGGATAGCTACCGCAAGATGACACTGTATTATTGCTGAAGGTGTTGAAAATGGCCCCATCTACATATTGTGCAGACGAGTAGATGCCATAAAAATAGAATCCGGCATCGGAACTGTTATTCACAGTACAATTGGTAAAACCTGCAGTGCCCTGGTAAATGCTTACATCGGCACCAAAGGTGTTTCCGGAGTTAACCTTATACCCCCCGCCACTTATGGTGCAATATGTAAATTGATTGGTAACAGATACCGAATTGATAAAGATACCACCCCAATAACCGGCAGTGGATTGAGAGCCCTTAAAAACAATAGGGTTTGAAGAAGTACCTAAAGCCGAGAGTGAAGCACCCTGGTCAACTTGTACCTGGTTACCCTGGCCAAATATTAAGGTGGTGCCGGGGGCTATGGTTAGAGTATAAGGACTGGTTACTTCAATATTACAGTTAATGGTGTAGATTCCGGGGCCCAGAGTTGTATTTGCATTAATAGTACTTTGTGTGCAATCGAAAGTTTGCTGAACCTGGGTGGGTGATTCTTTTTTACACGAAGGAAGTGCTAACAAAAAATAGCTGCGAGGATAAAAAGAAAATGAGTTTTGGTTTTCATATTTGTAATATTTAGTTGTTATTATTTAGATTTACTTTAACGGTCCGGTTAGTGTGCTTATAAGTATCTTGATTTAAATTATTGAGTGTAATGTTAGCACTGAGTTTAAGCATCTGCAAACCATAATCCTCTTCATTTTAGGAAGTATGATACCCGGCAACGCATTTGAGTATTGAGTGATTTTGAACTTCATTGCTGATTGTCAGGCAATTGTAGCGGCAATGTTTAATAAAAAAGATGACTTTTGTTAACCATACTGACGAAAGTTTTTGAGGCCGGATTTTTTTGTTCAGCTCCTTGGTTTTGTCTGATAAGTCAACCAGCGGCATTTATTGTTGGAATATCAGTAAGCGATACCCGCTTGGGCAGCTTTAAAGGGCTGATATTGGGGACGCTTAATGCAATACGATTTTTTGGATTAGTATCACCCAATAACCTGTTAACCGGATGAAAAAGGGTTTTAGGATGATCTGAATAATCCAACCGGCTATTTACCTCTTCCGTAAACTACCGTAAGCACCGTATAGATCATAATTTTAAAGTCCATCATTACGCTCATGTTCTCGATGTAAATGATATCGTATTTTAAACGCTTTACCATTTCAGGTACTGTACTTGCGTAGCCATATTTAACCATACCCAAGGAGGTAATGCCGGGTTGCACTTTAAATATCTGGCGATAGTGTGGCGCGGTTTTTATTATCTGGTCGGCAAAAAAACGTCTTTCCGCACGTGGGCCAACAATACTCATTTCGCCTTTAATTACGTTTAAAAACTGAGGCAGTTCGTCAATCCTGTACTTCCTTATCTGTTTGCCGATGGGTGTTATGCGCCCATCATTTTCTTTGGTTAATTGCGGCCCGTCTTTTTCGGCATCGCTGTACATGGAACGGAACTTGTAGATATAAAACGGGGCTCCGTAATGCCCCAATCTTTCCTGTAAATAAAATATGGGGCCACCGTCCGTAAGCTTTACCCTGATGGCCACGTAAAGCGTTATGGGCAGGGTAATAATAATAGCGCCCAGCGATGCAATGATATCAAACCACCGTTTGGTAATTTTCTGCCATTCGGTTAAAAGCTGCGTTGGGATTTCGATAAACGCCTCGCCGATAGCGTGGTTTAGTTTTACCGTACGCGATAGAATATCGTACATGTCAGGAATAATCCTGATGGTTACATTCTTATCGGCCAGCCGTATAATAATATCGTTAAGCATGTGGTGCTCTGATGTTTCAATGGCTATAATAACCTCTTCAATATCGGGGTTTTGTGCCAGCACCAGCTCCAATGAATCAAGATGGCCCAGCTCTTTTAGTTCCGAAGTAAGTGTATTGTTTGCTTTACCGTTTAGCTCCAGATAACCGGTAAAATGAAACCCGAATGCTTTTTCGCCTTTTTTTAACTCCTCGTATAATTCATCGGCACGCTGGCTGCTTCCAATCATCAGTGTATTGAATCCAACTTTGCCGGTAGCAATGTTTTTGCGGACCCTGAAAAGTATCCATTGCCTGAAAAATGCAGTAAACAGAAACTGTGATACCAGCAATATGGAAAATGTAAAATAGTAATCGAGGTAATTACGTACCCGGTCATCCAGCAAAAGCAAAAAGAAAATTATGATGCCGCCGAAAAAGGTAACAATTAATGTTTTGCCCAGTTCCTGTAAACGCGATTTTTTGTAAAGGTCCGTATAGGTTCCGGTTATGTAATTGAACAGAAGCCACAAAAACGGGACCGCTATTATTCCCTTGAAAAAGTTGAGGTCGTTAAATGGAATTAAAAGATTAAAGTGTTCTTTTTGAATGTAGCATTTACGGAAAAGAAAAACGCAGTACCAGCTCATTGCTGAGGCCAGCAAATCGCCGGCAACATACCAGCTAATCATTTTTTTACGTTCTCTCATTTCACAATATCAATTCAGTAAATGAATCAGCCTGATGTTATCAAGGTAAGCGCTTCCGCCCCCATAACCATACGGATTGAGGCCCTGGAAATAGAGGTTGTAAGTGCTTGCACCTTCCTGCCCCACTGTTTCGCTTAATTTAATATAAACTTTGGTCCAGTTTGTTTGCGGCAATAAGAGAAGCAACTGGATACTATCGGTCGTGTTATCGTTAAAATGTGCTATCACTCCCGACCAGAAAGGTATATCCGATTTGTAATCCAGCTCAACCCATATTTCTTGTCCCGGGGTTAAAATATATGGCGCATTATGTCCGTAATAAAACTGCTGGCACGCGGTAACTAACGAATCATTAGGCCCTACAGTTATTTTTCCGCAGTAGATGCCATACTTTACGCTGTCTTTGGTGCTCACCATATTCGCATTATAATCACTTCCCCCTTCAAAATCCTCATTAAACATAATGGTATCGCCGGCTTTGTAAGTAAAGGTTGGTACATGGGTATAAGTTTTACCCGGTGTGGCTGCAATTTTAAATACATCCGGATTCATGAGCGGATAGACGACCGGAGTGGCCGATTGGCCACTTTGCCACACACCGGGATTGATGACAAATTGAATTGAGTCCTGCATAAGTACCGGAAACAAACAGGGCAGCTCATAAGCTCCTAAATTGTTCGACCCTGCAGCTACCCATATGTCCTCAATCTCCTGGGTATTGGAGGATGCTGAGATATGCGGAGGTGCAACAACCACGGCAGTATCCATTTTTAAATAAAAAGGTATGCCCCCGGTAGGGCCCTTATTACACGAACCTGCAAGCAACAACGCAATTAATACCACTACAAGTGTAACCGGTAACTTCATAATTTATATGTGGGCATACAACGTATGCTGCTGTAAAAGATTGCAAATATGTGGTAAAAAGTTTAAGCAGTTACTGCGAAAGGGGAAATTTACCACTAAGGCACTGAGAAGCTGTTTAAAATGGCTAAATGATGTTTTTATCTCCAGCGGCTCGGTCCCTCCTGTCCCCCAGAGGGGTTGCCAAAGCCAAAATACATCCTCTCATTATTTTTTTGATTCACTGCCAACAATCAGCACTTGTGAAATGCAGAGATGGAAATTTTTGAAGAAGTCTATTTTGTGATAATAAGCTGCTGATTTATTTTGTCGAGTATTTGCTGGGCAACGTCCATAGCGTTAAAGCCATCCAACACGCTTACCGGAACGGGTTTATTTTGGGTGATGGATTTGTGGAACAGTTCGAGTTCCATTTTAATTGCATTAACGTCCTTTTTATCCGTGGTTTCGAATGTGATATATTTTTTGGTGTTATCGGGCAGGTCTATTTCAATGTGCTGAAGGCCGTTTTCCACTGGCATGGTATCCTCAATTTTAAAGAGGTCGGCTTTTTTTGCTAAAAAGTCCATGCTGATATAAGCACCGGGCTGAAATATCCGCATTTTACGCATGTTTTTGATAGAGATGCGGCTTGCTGTAACATTGGCCACACATCCGTTATCAAACTCTATCCGTGCATTAGCTATATCGGGCGATTTGCTCAATATGGCCACACCGCTGGCACTTATGCGCTTAACATTGGCTTTTACCAGGCTCAGGATGATATCAATATCATGAATCATTAAATCAAGCACTACGCTCACATCAGTTCCGCGTGGGTTAAACTGTGCCAGGCGGTGTACTTCAATAAAAAGGGGCTTGATAGTTTTTTTGTTCAGGCCTAAAATGGCGGGGTTAAACCGCTCAACATGTCCTACCATGGCTTTTATCCGGGCCTCATCCACCAGCGATACCAGTTGCCGGGCCTCTTCCAGGTCGGTAGACAGGGGCTTTTCGATAAAGATGTGTTTGAACTTTTTAATGGCATCATGGGCAATGCCGAAGTGGGTAGTGGTGGGCGATACAATATCTACGGCATCGCACTGGTCTATCAGCTTTTTGGCGGAGTCAAAGCGTTTGATGCCAAACTCTGTAATCGCTTTTTCGGCGTTGGTATCGTCCGGGTCGAAAAAGCCAACAATTTCGTAACCCTGAATTTCTTTCAGCAACCTGACATGGATTTTACCCAGATGCCCAACCCCAAAAACCCCAATACGAACCACTTTTGCCATTGCAAGCGAATTTATACCCCCTGCAACAGGAATGGTGTAAACTGTTGAAAATGATTTGCAGGGATTTTTGTGGACTGTAAGAATAAATAGGCAGGGTAAGGTAATTGGATGCAGTTGTTTGCAGGGCATTGTAAGGGTGTAGGACAAATTGCATTAGGCGGCCTTTTTAATTAATTGATTGACCTTATCCC
>CAISWS010000232.1 GCA_903889265.1 uncultured Bacteroidota bacterium | reverse complement strand
TAAATCTGGATCAACATCGGAGTCGTTATCTTTAATTGTTATTTTCAGGTCATTTCGGCAACCCGGTCCATCCGAAAGCTTTTCGTACAGGTAAGTCACCATTTTTGCCATGATGCGCTCTGCTCCATGTTTGGTGGTGTTGCTCTTTATTGCGCGCTGAACCGTTTGAAAGTCGTCCCCATCAATTCTTTGGGCAAGGATTTTCTTTAAACCTGCCTGCTTGGCATATTCAACAAATTTACGCCCGACGAAACACTTTTTCCTGCCTTTCACTACTCTGAAGACGGGTACAGTTCCAATGCTGCCATCTTCTTTAAATGATTCAGGTAAATCTGGGTGAGCCGAAATGTTAGCGGCACCGAAAATACCCTCTATTGTTTCATCAAACTCTAACTCATCTACATTTACTTCTACTGTTTTCATACTTGTGTTTTTTTGTTTTTTAAATAGCTGTCTCTACAGCATGACACTGCCAGGCAGCATTTCGCTTTATTTTTTTACCAGTCCAATAAAATTTATCATCAGCACAGCAGGTGTAGCGTTTAGTAGGAGGCTTTGCTGTTAACTGAAACTGCCGGCCGGCCTGGTTCAGCGTGCAAAGCACAGATGTTCTTTACGTCTTCCTGCGCCGGTCCTTAGGTGCGTTGGTAGCTGAAATATTGCTATTTCAGTTACTCATTAAGTGCCCCGGTGGTACAAAGATAGAAAGCGCTTTTTTTACACCCCCCACTTTCCTGGAAAATAAAATTTATACGTGTGGAAACCATTGGAAATAAGGCGTATACATCTGCGGAATAACTGTTCCGTCGGGGAACTGCGTTATTACGCCTGCCTGTTTTGCACGTGGCCTATAAAACCATCGAGGGTGAGTATGCGTTGCCGGAATTCAGGCGGGAAGCGGGTCATATATGGTGCGGGTATTACGAGGCACACATCGTATTTATACATCTCTGTCAACTGGTTGGTTGAGATACCCTGTTGAAGGGTGAACAAATGTTTTGTCTTTACGCGATCAGCTTCATTGAGTATCTGCCGCCACCGGTCCTTGCAGGTAGTTTTTGATGCCAGCACAACGAGTTTTTTATTATCAAATTTGGGGTTGAGGTAAGACGCAATATCAGGAAAGATAAAATCGGGCTTCTTCTTATCCTCAGTAACCGTTTGTGCAACAAAATGCAAACCTGAAATTTTAAATATCTCCCCCAGGTGATGCTCCAGTGATTTACCGGCACGGCTCTTTCGCCTGTTCAAAATGGTATTGGCCGTATCTACAAGTTCTTCAACAGTTTTAAATGGAGTTTGTATGCGCGTGTTGTACCGGTCATTTTCTATTATTTTAAAAAGCTGAAACTCTGCATTGAGCCATTGCAGTATTTCCCTGTCGGGGTTTGCTTTTATGGTATTCTGCGATATGCCATAGGAGCCGTTGTAACAGTTACGGGCACTTGCAGCCAGTTCGACTGTGGCCGGAAATTCTTCTTTGAGTGCTTTCAGGAAGCCGATGAAACACTGATATAGTTTTTCTTCTGCCGTCTGCTCAAATTGTTTAGGTATGAGGCCGTTGG
>CAISWS010000231.1 GCA_903889265.1 uncultured Bacteroidota bacterium | reverse complement strand
GGAGATACACCCGAACCCGCTGCACCTACAGTGCCTGTGTTTCCGTTGCCATTATATGTAAGCACTACTGTTGTGCCGTTTGTTATTGAACTTACTGTATATGAACCTCCGTTGCCGCCAATATAAATCGGCTGACCAACATTCATCCAGGTTGTACTAACCACACTTACCGATACGGTGTTTCCAACAGATGGCTGAGTATAGCTGGCTGTTGTAGTTGTATAGGAATTTATACCTGCAGAACCCGTGACACCTTGAATACCCTGAATTCCTTGTGAACCAGTTACGCCCTGAATACCCTGGGCTCCGGTTGAGCCTGTTGCACCTTTAACACCAGTAGCGCCTATAGCGCCCGCCGTACCTGCCACTCCTGTAGGGCCTGCAATACCCTGGGCACCTGTTGCGCCAACTGCGCCTGTTGCACCCGCAACACCTTGAACTCCCTGGGCGCCGGTAACCCCGTTTGAACCATTAGTTCCGTTAGCCCCGGTTGGACCAGTAGCACCGGTAGCTCCGGTAGCTCCTACCTGGCCTGCAAGCCCGATATTCCATGTTGAGTAACTTCCGCTTCCTACTACATAATCAATATTTACAACTAAAGTGGTTCCCGAATAAGAAGTTACAGGGCCTTCCATAAACTCAGATGCTGAGTAAGATATCCTTACCCGGTCGTTTGCCTCATAAGCCAGTCCCGATTGCGTGTTTATTGTTTTTGAGCCCGTGCCAAGTGTTATATTGTCAGCAGATGACGATCCTTTGTAACCAGGCCCGGTAGCGCCGGCGGCACCAGCGGTTCCCGCAGGCCCTAATAAACTGCCTTCATCAGTCCATGCAAGTGCCGATGTTTTCTTATAATATTCCCCGTTAGTGGTATTCAGATACATGTCCCCGGTATTACCTGTAATTATTGATGGGGTACCGCTACCGGTCCACCAAGCAAAAGTACTGCCACTTCCACCACTTAGCAGTCCACCGGCAATATTGGTTACCAGGCTGGTTACCTGCGACAGGTTAACCAATGTTTGCCATGCGGTACCGTTGTGGAAATAAATACTGTTTGAGTCGGTATCAAATACCATTAAACCCTTGGAAGGGTTTGAGACTCCGGTTCTTTGCACTTGCGACAGATAAGGCAGTTTTATTGCCTTGGTGGATCCCGACATATCCAAAATGGCATTCGTATCCGGCACACTGGTACCTATACCGGTTCGCCCTTCAATTATTAATCCACCGGTAGGTGCAGATAAACCCGAATAGGTTGAGCCAACCGACATGCCGCCCTTAACAGATAGCTTACTGCCGGGATTTTGCTCCCCTATACCCACATTCTGGCCAAAAACACGGCCAGTCAATACTAATGTAAGCAACACTGCTATGGTAAAAATTTGCTTCTTCATACGTTGTAAAATGATTGTCAGGTAATAATTACAGATTTTGAGTTTTAGTATTTGTTAACGGGACAGAAAAAAAATGGTTCCCTTTTTTGGCACAAATCGTAAAACAATTCATACAAGGCGGACGTTGTTTGCCACATTTTACAACAACTAAGCAACAGAAGGGGTAGCAATAAACTGTTGCAACATTTGTATGAAAAAGGAAGGTTTGTGCCTGAATTTGTCAGTTTTAAACCAATTGACAGGGCCCGGGTAAATTACTTTTGTATTTAAAAGCAAAAAGCTCTTGGTTTTGCGCCAAAAGCTTTTTGCTTTTAAATACACCATCGGGTATATTATTATTTTCCTCTTTTTACCAGTTCAATTAATTCATTAATGGTTTTTTGTTGCTCTTCAATTTTATCGTTCAGTGCTTTTATGGCGGCAAGGGCAATTCCACTTGGATCAATGGTGCTTATTCTTTTGTCATCGCCCCCAAGGTTAAACAGCGCATAGAAATCCTGAGCCATAGGGCCAATGTGATATTCATTAGTACCTTTATATTTCCAGCGGGTAATATCCAACCCGCTTATTTTTTGAAGGATTTCGTTGTTATCCAGCTTGGTAAAGTCTTCCTTCAGGTTCTTATCTGATGCGTTGGTCCAAACACCACCTTTGGTTAGATACGCCCCGTTACCATTGCTGCTGCTGTTACCAACTGACAATGCGTATGATGTTGATGTAGCCCCGCTAAAATTAACCGAAGTAACGCTTGAGTTTCCGATTGCCACTGTATTACTGTTACCATTGTATAAACTGGTGCCCAAAGCAATTGCATTTGTGCCCTGCGCTTGTGCCCCATATCCTATGGCAATTGCGTATTGCTGGCTGCTATATGCTGTATAACCTATTGAAATGGCGTCTTGCGCCTCGGCTTGGGTTTGACTGCTGCCTGATCCAATGGCAATAGCATTTGCTGAGTTGGTATATGCGTTTTGGCCAATCGCAATTGAACTGGCGCCCTGGCTGTTTGCCGATAAACCAATACTTATGGCATTAGTTGAATTGGACTAAGCATTTTGTCCTAAAACGATAGCTGAAACTCCCTGGCTTTGTGCAGCATCACCTATTGCAATACTGTATTGCTGGTTTGCGTTTGCGCTACGGCCTATTACCGTACTGTTAGAAGCCTGGGCCTGGGCCGATGAGCCAATTGCCGTTGAATAACTGAAGGCACTGCCACCGGTAACGTTTGCTGCATTACCAATTGCAATGTCGTCCGAGCTGCCAGAACCCGGTTGGACCTGCGATGAGATACCTATTGCAATTGAGTTGTTAACCGAGCCATATATAGTTGACTTATACCCTATGCCCACATTACCTGTTCCACCACCCTGGTAGTTAACTGAATTACCTAAAAACGCATTGTTATCAGTAACACCCAGGTAGCCTGAAACTGAACTATTTACTTCAAAAAGCAAAGATTGGGCATTGGTGGTGCCTAAAAAATTTCCACTCGAAATAGAGTTACCCGTAAATGCCCATCCCGAAGAACCTCCTGTGGGCCCTGCGGCCCCGGTGGCTCCGGCCAAACCCTGTATGCCCTGTGCTCCTGTTGCGCCGCTAGCGCCTGTAACACCCTGAATCCCCTGGGCACCGGTTGTTCCGGATAAACCTGTTGAACCAGTTACCCCCTGTGCACCTGTTGAACCGGTAGCACCTTTAGCGCCGGTTGCTCCCGCCGCGCCTGCCACACCGGTAACACCCTGTATCCCTTGTATACCCTGGGCACCGGTTGCACCTGCTGCCCCATTTGTTCCGTTAGCACCGGTAACGCCCTGCGAGCCCTGTACTCCCGTTGCACCAACTGCTCCATTTGCTCCCGCTGAACCGGTGGGCCCCATAATATTCATCTCTTGAGTCCATGTAAGATTTGCCGTTTTCTGAAATACATCGCCGGTATTTACTCTTAAATACCAGTCTCCTATACTACCAACTCCATTCCCTACGTTACCATTACCCGATAACCATTGGCTGGATGAACCTGTAGCACCTGCCACGCCGTTTGCTCCGGCCGCACCCGTAACACCTTGTATACCTTGCGCACCTGTTGCACCCACCGCTCCATTTGTTCCATTTGCTCCGGCTGCACCGGTTGCTCCCTGAATACCTTGTGCGCCCTGTGCGCCGGTAGTACCTTGAATTCCTTGTATGCCTTGCGCACCGGTTGTTCCGTTAGCTCCGGCAGCACCGGTTGCCCCTTGAACACCCTGTATACCCTGGGCTCCGGTAATACCCTGAAGTCCCTGTATGCCTTGCGCACCTGTTGCACCCGCCGCGCCGTTTGTTCCGTTAGCTCCGGCTGCACCGGTTACGCCTTGAATACCCTGTATGCCCTGGGCTCCGGTAATGCCCTGAATTCCCTGAATGCCTTGCGCACCTGTTGCACCCGCCGCGCCGTTTGTTCCATTAGCTCCGGCTGCACCGGTTGAGCCGGTAGCTCCTTTTGCACCAGTTGCGCCAACAGCGCCAGCGGCACCAGCCGCTCCGGTTACTCCTTGTATACCTTGTGAACCTTGTGCTCCGGTCATACCAACAGCACCTGCCGCTCCAACTGCTCCGGTTACCCCCTGGATTCCTTGTATACCCTGGGCACCGGTAGCACCAACCGTTCCGTTTGTTCCATTACTTCCGGCAACACCGGTTACACCCTGTATGCCCTGAAGCCCTTGCGAACCTGTAACGCCCTGAATACCCTGTGCGCCCTGGGCACCTGTAGCGCCCATCGCTCCGTTTGTTCCATTACTTCCGGCAGCACCGGTTACACCCTGAATACCCTGCGGGCCCTGCATCCCCATAAAGCCCTGACTGCCCTGAGGGCCTGTTGCGCCATTTGAACCCGTAACGCCCTGAATGCCCTGGGCACCTGTAGCGCCCATCGCTCCGTTTGTTCCATTACTTCCGGCAGCACCGGTTACACCCTGAATACCCTGTGGGCCCTGCATTCCCATAAAGCCCTGACTGCCCTGAGGGCCCGTTGCGCCATTTGCACCCGTTGACCCCTGTATACCCTGAGGCCCTTGCGAACCTGTAGCGCCCTGAATACCTTGTATGCCCTGGGCACCGGTAGCACCTACCGCTCCGTTTGTTCCATTACTTCCTGCAGCACCGGTTACACCCTGAATGCCTTGTGCTCCGGCCGCTCCGGCTACACCATTGCTTCCTGTAGCTCCTGTGGCACCCTTAGCACCGGTAGTGCCGGCTGTACCTGCTGCGCCGGTGGCACCGGCAGTGCCGTTCGCCCCGGTTACTCCGGTGACCCCGGTGGCGCCTTTTGCTCCCGCCGAACCTGCTGTTCCGGTAGCACCTGCGGCACCAGTGGAGCCCATTAAACTCCCTTGTAAGGTCCATCCCAATGCCGTTTTCTGGTAATAATTCCCGTTGGCAGTATTTAAATACATAGAACCTGTACTTCCCGAGGTGAGTATAGTGGGTGCGCCACTCCCTGTATACCAGGTGCTTCCACTACTTCCTCCCCCAAGCAAACCACCGGTAAGATTAGTTACCAGGCTTGTTACCGATGAAAGGTTGGCCAATGTTTGCCAGGCCGAACCGTCATGAAAAAATATAGCGTTTGAATCTGTATCAAATAACATTAACCCTTTGGAAGGGCCCGTCATAGCCGAACGTTGTGCTGCCGTAGTCCTGGGCAACTTAATTCCCTTAGCCACGCTGGACATATCCAAAACCGCGTTTGAATCCGGGCTGCTGGTACCTATACCCATTACCCCCTCTATAATCAGCCCGCCAGTTGGGGCGTTAAGGCCCGAATAACTCGTTCCTACACTCATTCCACCCTTAACAGACAGCTTACTGCCGGGATTGGGCTCGCCAATACCAACATTTTGCGCGGATAACCGGACAGTCAGAAAAAAAACCAGTATTACAATTGTTGTAAAGAGGGGCTTATTCATAATAAAGCATTTACACATCGTTTGATAAAATGTGTAGTTTGTGTTTTATTACGATAGGAAAATGAATTAGTTGTGCTTTAGCACACAATTGTTTAAAGGGAAAAACAAGTCAGAACTTGTTTCTTGCCTTTAATCACATCAATAAATTGACAGAAATACAAGAGATTTAATAGATCGAACCAAGGAGCTAATATCTGCAACCAACTCACATCAGGCAAGTCGCCCCAAAATCCTGAAGTCGTTGCTTATCGGTATTACTGAATTAACAGCTTTACCGTGCTGCCAGCAGTGGCAGTAGATATGACAAGCAGGTAAACTCCGGATGCCATATCATTTGCTGGTATCATTAACATTGTTCCGGTTGTTCCAGTCAGGTTTCTTAATTGCCTGCCCTGGATATCATATATAATGGCTGAAAAATCCTCCCTTACCGATGAAGAAACGTTCAGGAAAGTTTGACCGCTAAATGGATTGGGGAAAACTTTTATATCCAGTTCGTTAGAAACCTGACCGAAAACACCCACCGTTGAGTCACCCGTTACATTAACCGTGATATAGCTTGTATCATTACCGCAATTTTGCGTGGTAATTAACTCAACCAAATAGGAGCCCCCACTACTATAGGTATAGCTAATGGATGCAGATGTGTCTGTCAGCGTAACGCCATTACCCAAAACCCATGTATAACTGCCAGCGTTAGATTGCAGGGCATCAAGGTTTGCTCTTAACCCTGTAGTGCTTTCTGTAATCTGCACATGAGTTAGAGAATCGGTAGTTCCTATAATAACGCTGTCATAAGCAATGCAACCGCTCGAATCAGTGATGGTAACATAATAAGTGCCGGCGGTTAATTGTGCGATAGAATCAGCTGTGCTTCCGGTGCTCCAGTTAAAACTGTAGGGAGTTCGCAGGCCAGAAATGAGTGCGCTGCCATTGTTGAGCGTTCCACAACCTACATTATGCGTAGTGATACTAACGGCAGAAGAAACATAAGTTTTAGTAAAGCTACCAGAATCAATTGGTGCACCATTTAAACCCAGCGCATAAAAATGCACCGAATCGCCATTGATAGAGAAATGCATGAAATTGTTGAGGTCCTGCTCGTATTGAATATTGGGAGAACTGGTGTTGGTATGAGTATCAGGAGTTGTAGTGCCCCCGCCACCGGCAATAAAATAATGCACCCCATTGTAGACTCCGCGCTGATAATCGTGCGCGTGGCCGTTTAATATGGCATCCACATGGTATTTCTCAAAAAGTGGCACCAGGCTGGTGCGCATGTCAACATTGCCCTGATATTGGTACCAATACTGGATGGGAATATAATAAGAGATATCCCAGGCATTAGTCCAAGGTGGTTGATGAAAAAATACAAATACCCATTCGCTGGTATTACATTTTAACTGACTTTCGAGCCAATCGTACTGGACAGAACCTGATGTTACATCCATGTTACCGTCAAGCGCAATAAATCTTGCATTACCCCAGGTAAAGGAGTAATATAATTCACTGTTCGCCGGATTGTTATGCGGCAAATAAAACGCATCGGTATAATTAGTTTGATTAGTAAGCGTATCGTGATTGCCGATAGTAGTAAAGTGACAGATATTTTTGGTCATTTTGGTATAATGAGGAAAATAGTTGACATCGTAATTGTTTCCACTTATCTGATCAACATCGCCTACAACAATTCCAAAATCGTGATATATCTCGCGCATGTGTTCTGATATACTATCCTCAACAGAACTATTAAAGCCGCAATCTCCGTATACCACAAAATCCAATTGCCTTACATTATCTGGTTTGGCCGTAAAAAAATATTCCTTGGCCGATTGAAAGCCGCCGCAAGTGGCCTGGTAAAAATACTTTGTGTTGGGCTGCAGGCCTGTAATAGACAAGCCATGCGTTTGGGTTGAAGAAGTATCACTTACCACATTCGTAAGGGAATTTGAATCCGTACCCCAGTTTACAATGCCTATACCGGCGGTAGCATTGTTCCATGCAATAATCACGCTGTTTTGGTCAGGCGATTGAATGTATGGGTACCGGTCAACCACCTGGGCAGTACCTACATAAGAAACAACTAAAATACAGATAAGGGAAAAGAGTCTTTGCATCATTGGCTTTATTGTATCTCAACAAAGCTAAACATTAAACCTTGGTTAAGAATACCTGAAGCCAATATTAACAACCAAAAAATTACTGGCAAAGTGTAGATTTTAAAACAATCAAAAATCATCCTCCTCCAAGTGCTTTAATCTTTGCCTCACATTCGTTCAGCTTAACTTTATTGCCCATGGCCTCATAACTGGTAGCTAGGGCCCGCAGTGCCTGCAGGTCGTTAGGATATAATGCGAGCATCTTATTTAAAACTTCAATGCTCTTGTCATAACTCTTTGTCATACCATAACAAATGGCAAGATTTACCAGGGCTGGCGCCGAGGTAGGATCCAACGCCACTGCCTTTTCAAGGCACCGGATAGCATTATCAACGTCTCCTTTCTGGCCGTAAATAGCTCCCATTTTATTATAAAATGCCAAATCTTTCTGGCCATCGGGGGTATTCAGTTCCAAAGGGTCCTTGTTTTGAGCAAATGGAAACACCTTAACATCCAGGCCGGTTGCTTTATGGTGCCGGTTGCGTTTCTCAACGCCTTCTACATCGTAAGGATTAAGCTCTGCTCCCCTGTTATAATAATATGAGGCCATTTCCTGTTTCCCCATTGATTCGTAAACAGAGGCCAGCGTAAAACAGGCCTTTGAATATTTAGGTGCCCGCAGCAAAGAAAGGTTCAGATAATAAATAGCCGAATCATAATTGATACGGATTTTCTGGTAAGCCCAACCTATATCATACGTAGGCTCAGCATAGCTGGGATAAATATCATTGGCCTTACGCAAGTGAGAAAAAGCGTTATCCAAAAACACCCCTTGTTGAAGGGGGTCTTTTTCATTACCAGCAGCGGTTAAAAGCGCAGCCCCATAATGAAGGTGAACCTG
>CAISWS010000230.1 GCA_903889265.1 uncultured Bacteroidota bacterium | reverse complement strand
GACCGCGAAATAAGGTTAATTAAAAAGAAACAAATGCTTTATACCAACGGCCAGCGCCCGGTGGGTTTGTATTTTGTTTGCAAAGGAAAAATAAAAACCTTTCAAACCAGCGGCGAAGGGAAAGAACTGATTATGTCTATCTGCAAAGAGGGCGATTTTCTGGGCTACATTTCTTTGCTTGAAGAAACCCTGTATAAAGACAACGCCGAAGCGCTGGAAGACTCGGAGGTGATGATAATACCTAAAACCGATTTCTTTAACCTGATGAATACAAACGCAATAGTGAGCAATAAATTCATCAAGCTGTTATCCAGCAACCTGGCCGAAAAAGAAGAACACCTTTTAAAGCTGGCCTATAACTCCCTGCGCAAACGCGTGGCCGATGGCTTGCTGATTGTAAACAATAAGTTTAAAAAAACACCTACCGATAAACCCAAACTTGAAGTATCGCGCGAGGACCTGGCACAGGTTGTTGGCACTGCAACCGAATCACTTATCAGGGTGCTAAGCGATTTTAAAGATGAAAAACTAATTGAAAACCGCGATGGTAAAATAGTAGTGCTTGAAGAAGCCAAGCTTAAAAATCTGATAAACTAAACCGGTTAAGGTTTATTGCCGTTAGTGACAGGGCGTGACCGGCGGGGCGGGCTATCCGCTGCAATCTTTTTAATCAGCGCAAAGAACAATGAAGCAATAAAAAGGATTTACGCTTCTATCCCTCACGCGAAGCAGCCGCAAAGGTGCCGCGCCTTGCAAAATATCTGGCTAGACTGAACAGCCCGGAATACTTTAATTTATACTAAATTGCAATCATGGCGGAGCGAAGGCAAATTTCGGGCAATGGTTTTGTAGATAAGACAGGTGCAATATCTTTTATAGCAGTTGGAGGTTTAGGATTTATTGGCCTTGCATACCGGGGAATAAATGTGCCTATAGGGATATTGTGAATATCATTTTTGGGTTTCGGTTCCTTTTTAGCTTCCCGGGCGTTTAAAAAAAAACACCCTGTTTATTTTGATGATAATGCATTTTACCGGAGGGAAATCGGGATAGAACAGACTGCAGATTATTTACATGTAATAAGCTTGGCCGCTCATAGCGCAACGGGCCGTGGTGGTCAGCGTTATTTAAATTGGCCTGAGCTTAACTATACGGATATCAATAACTTACCAAGCTCCATATCTTTTAACCCGATATCTATCTTTAAAACCGACCCTATTTGGCTGTTGGTGCAATGCGAGAAAGCCATTCAGGCTAAGCGCCCCGAATTTCAGATAACCGGCTATATTGCAGAATTTCAAGCCGAGAAGGAAATTGAAAATAATAAGAAAATATAAGATACGCTAATTCCGCGGCATTCGCTTTTGTAATGCGTGTATTTACTCTGCCCGAACCACTGTTTTAATGAACTGTGTGGTTTTAAAACACATTGACAAAAGTCAACCCTTTGTTTGAGGGCAATCAGTGCTTTATGGGTGCCGGCACTACTACATTTGCGTATCATTAGTAAACAAAAAACAATATTAATCATGGAAAACAACATGAATGAATTTGATGGTTATTTCAGGACATTACTTTTTTGTATAGCAGTAATTTTTGCGGTAATGACCGGCCAGTGGGTTTGGGTAATACCAACAGGAATTCTGTTTGCAACTGCTGTAGTAGCATGGTGCCCGATATATGCAATAACCGGTATTAACACGAATAAATCTGCCTAAGGGCAAAAAAAGATATTCCTCTTCCGGCGGAACCTGCTTCATGACAATCGCTGAATCTAAACTTTGAAACTTTCCTACCTGGAACCATGAAAAGGACTAAAGAAGAGGAAATTATAACCTGCTACCATTGCGGTGAAAACTGTGATGGTAGCATTGTTTTTGACCAGCACCAGTTTTGCTGCGATGGCTGCAAAACGGTTTACGAAATTTTAGATGAAAACAAGCTATGCGATTACTACGCATTGAACGGGCAACCAGGCTCATCGTTAAAGGATATTACTACCACAAAACGATTCGCCTATCTGGATGACGAACAGGTAAAGGCCCAGTTGATTAATTTCAGCGATGGAGAAAAGTCAACCGCGCTGTTTTATATCCCTAAAATTCATTGTAGCTCGTGCATCTATCTGCTGGAAAATCTCTATAAACTAAACCGAGGAATTAAGCGTTCTACCATACATTTTACCAACCGCACCGCCAATATTACTTTCGACCCGCAGAAAATCAGCCTCAGAGGTGTAGTTGAGTTACTGGCCTCGATAGGTTACGAGCCGCAGATAAACCTGAACCACCTTGAAGCTAAAGAGAAGAAAGGTAACCTGCATAGTTATTATATCAAAATAGGGATTGCCTTTTTTGCATTCGGTAACATCATGTTATTCACTTTTCCTGAATATCTGGGCATAGGGTTAACGCCCGAATCGCCGTTGCGCAGGTTCTTCAACTATATTAATTTTTTACTGTCGCTGCCCGTAATGTTTTACTGCGCACAGGAGTTTTTTGTCTCGGCCTGGAATGCTTTAAAACGCCGTTCGTTGAATATGGATACTCCCATTGCGTTGGGCATTTCTGCCATGTTTATTAGAAGCAGTTATGAGGTTTTCTCACAAACGGGTTCAGGGTATTTTGATACGCTGGCCAGCCTTATTTTACTGATGCTGATTGGCCGGTTTTTTCAAAATAAAACCTTTGATACGCTTTCGTTTGAAAGGGATTATAAATCCTATTTTCCCGTAGCTGTTAATGTTGTGGTTAATGGGATTGAAAATTCAACACCGCTATCCAAACTGAAACTGAAGAGCCGCTTATTAGTGCGTAACCAGGAGCTGATTCCAGCAGATGCCATATTACTTACCGCAGCTGCCAATATTGATTACAGCTTTGTTACCGGCGAGGCCACACCGGTATCAAAAAAATCGGGCGACCTGATATACGCGGGTGGCAAAAATAGCGGCAACTCCATTGAGGTTGAAACGGTGAAAGATGTATCGCAATCATATCTTACCCGGCTTTGGAACGATGCGGTTTTTGATAAGGACAGGGTAGAGAATATTTCTTCGCTGGCAACTAAAATGAGCAAGCTGTTTACGCCGGTGGTAATTGCTGTTGCTATTATTGCCACTGCTTATTGGTGGAATAAGGATATCCATAAAGCGCTAAATGCATTTACTTCCGTGCTAATCATTTCATGCCCATGTGCGTTGGCACTTTCATCGCCTTTTACTTATGGCAATATTATCCGGAGATTAAGCGGGCACAAGATATACCTGAAAAACGCGACTGTTATTGAGCAGATTAATAAAGTTAATGCCGTAGTTTTTGATAAAACAGGAACCTTAACCAATACCAATAACGCTAGTGTGGAGTTTGAAGGCACCCCGCTTAGCGCTTACGAGTTGCAGCTGGTAAAATCGTTGGCCTTTCATTCTTCACATCCGCTGAGCAAGAAAATTTGCGGATTATTAAAGGATACAGAGACAATAACAACTACGGATTTTACTGAAAAGGAAGGGAGCGGTATAGAAGGTTGGGTAGATGAAAATTGTGTAAGGATAGGCTCGCAGAAATACCTGATTGGTGATAGGGTGTCAACTGAAGATTTTAATACAGGTTTCCGCAGTGCCTCCAAAGTGTATGTAGGAATTAACGGCGAGGTAAGAGGATAATTTGTAATCAGGAATGAATACCGGCAAGGCCTGGCAGAGTTGATAAGAGCTTTAAAAGAAAAGGCTAAACTATATGTAGTTAGTGGCGATAATGACGGTGAAAAAGAATTTCTGAAACAGTATGTAGACGAAAACAGCCTGGTGTTTCACCAGCAACCGGCAGATAAGCTGAATTTTATACGGCAATTGCAACAGCAAAACAATGTGGTGATGATGGTAGGTGATGGATTAAATGATGCAGGAGCCTTAAAACAGGCCAACGTGGGTATTGCCATCAGCGATAACGTAAACAATTTCTCCCCGGCCTGTGATGGAATTATTGAAGCCTCGCAGTTTTCGAAACTAAGCTCGTTAACTGATTATTGCCGCAGTGGGGTAAATATTATTAAAATAAGCTTTGTTATCTCATTGCTTTATAATGTAATAGGTATTTCTCTGGCGGTTCAGGGCACTATGAGCCCTGTTATGGCGGCAATTTTAATGCCTGTGAGTTCAACTACAATCATTGTATTTACCACACTGGCATCTAACATAGCCGGCAAAAGGAATGGCTTATAAAGCATAGGTAGGTTTTGGCCCTTTTTGTTGCAAAAGGTATATACATATGTAGCTTTGCCGCACGGATGAACTAAATGCTTATACTAATTTGTGTTTATAATTGATGCCACATGGATGATTTGAGTGCAATAAGACACGCCGCCGATATCAGGAAGAAAAAGCTATGGATTAATTTATCGCTGCTGGGCCTTTGTGTGGTAGGATCATTGGGTGTTCTTTTACGGAGTAAGATTCTGTTTTCAATTCCGTTTTTTGATTATAACCGTTTGCTGGATGCCCATTTCCATTTTGCCTTTAGCGGATGGGTTACCCTGGCCTTGGTTACCCTGATGATATACGATATACTGCCTGAGCAGATTCACGATAAGCCGGTTTATCAGCAGTTGCTGATGGGGATTGTGCTGGCCTCATGGTTGCAGCTGCTGTCGTCGAACCTGCCGCCCAATAACCCACTATCAAGTTTGTTTTCTGCGGTGTTTATTTTTTCAACCTATGTTTTTGGATGGGTGTTTGTAAAAGACCTTCGGCAAGCCGGAGTTAGTAAGTCGGTAAAGTTGCTTTCTGTTGGTGCCATTATTTTTTTGGTGTTGGCATCAGTGGGTATTTTTTGGCTGGCCTATCTGTTTGCTGCAAAATCTCTCAACTCAGGCGCCTACCGCAATGCCCTTTATACTTACCTGCACTTTGAGTATAATGGCTTTTTTACACTGGCCGTTTTTGCTCTTATTTTTAATAAACTGGAAGCTGTTATGGACGAAGCAGCAAAGCTAAGGCTATTCAGGTTTGGCTGGGTGTTATGTGTTTCGGTGGTGCTTTCACTTTTCCTCACATTTCTTTGGCAGGACCCTGATATTTATTACCGAATAATTGCCTTTATAGGAAGCCTTAGTTTGTTGTTTGTAATAGGGCAGTTTTTGTTATCTACACGCCAACTAAAGGCAGCCGGCCAATCTTTACATCCTTTGGTGCGGGGAATGGGTTATTTGGCTATAGCCGCTTTTTTATTAAAAACCTTGTTGCAATCTTTTACCATTTTCCCAAGCATGGGAACCGCTGTTTTTGGCGACCGGCCGGTAATTATAGGGTTTCTGCACCTGGTATTTCTGGGTTTTGTTTCGCTTATGTTGCTGGCTTATTTTGCCCAGTATGGCCTGCTGAACCTTAAATACGGGGTTACAAAACTTGCGCTTGTAACTTTTACTGCGGCTATAATTATTAACGAAATAGTTTTAATGACGCAGGGGCTTGGCGCTATGTTTATTATCAGCAGTTCAATCTTTCCATGGCTGCTTTGGGGTATTAGCATATTGCTTTTGATGGGCGCACTTTTAATTGGTGTAGCCCGAATAAGAACTAACCGATAGATAAAATCTTCTCAAAGCTTCACCTCGGGGAAAAAGAAAAAGGATACCAGTTTACTGATATCCTTTTTTGGGTTGGGGTGTTCTTGAATTCTTCGCAGTAAGGGTTGCTTTCAGTTTAATTTTTACCATCGTTTTGAAGCATGTATTCAAGCATGCCTCTTGCCT
>CAISWS010000229.1 GCA_903889265.1 uncultured Bacteroidota bacterium | reverse complement strand
ATTGGTTGAAGAAGGAGAAGGTGCCGATATGAAATTTTCGTTTAAACCGATGGAAACCGAAAATACTTCGGTTGAGGAAACACCGGTTGAGGAAGAACAAACGACTACAAAGCCGGGTCGTTCATTACAGAAGTATATTTTTCAGGGTGAGCAATACGGCAAAGGGCCATTGGTTCTTGCCGTAGTAAAAAATTATATCAAGGAAAATCCTAAGGCAACGCTAAAACAGCTAAAGGAAAATATATTTCCTGATTCTTTAATGCACCGTTTTGGAATCGTTGCTGATTTAAAAATTGCGGAAGGTTTTGGCGCACGACCCAGGTTCTTCCTACGCGAAGACCAGATTATCACTCTGGGCGACAAAAAAACCAAAGTGGCAGTTTGTAATCAATTTACATTTGACAATTTGCAGCCCCTGCTCAGGCATTTTAAGGCAGAACTTGGGCTGAAAATAGGCTTGGCTAAGTAAGTGTTACTATTTGTTGTCATTGGGGAAAAGGACGCTGTTAAAGCGTCCTTTTTTATTATAGCCAGGCAGCCCGATTCAGGCAAATAATAAACGGACGCTCCTGGGCTCTCCTAATGAGCCCGGCTTAGTTTTAAACCTAACGCATTAGTTTTGTAAAATCGCGCGACCACGGCGATATGGAGAGCAAAAGAAAGCGAATAGACCTCAACTCAGCAACAGGTTGGCGCAATGCGGCTTTATCTGCCTCTGAATGTGCCGGGGTAAAAAAGAACTGTAGCCATAGCCAGTTTCATATCCTCCGCCCCAAGTATCACATCCGGTTTTCCGCTCTGCACATCGTAGGACTTTATCTCGCTTTTATTTCCGTAAATAGCGGTTGGTTGTTCATACCGGTCGGCCAACTCAAGCAATTGCACCAATGATATTCCTTGAATGAACAGGCAGCTATCTTCATTTCGGACAGTGCTTTCCCCCTGACTGGCATAATTTAACCCATACTTAAACGGGATATAGGAACTCTTCAGGTTGATTACATCTTGTTGTAGTTTCTTTAACCTGGCTTCATTACCGCTTATCGTTTCAGTTGGTTTGGAAGCGCAAAGGAGGCCGAAATTCTTTCCGGTGTTCATAAGGATTAAAATGTGGTTGGCATTTGCCAGCGCATCATCTTCAACCAGTATGTGGTTTTCTTCCGTTAAAAAATTATCGAAGCTGTTTATGTAGGTTGTTTCCATTGCTTATATATCCATCGTCCGTTTTTCCCTTGCGTGAGTTACCGCTAATTTCGGTAACATGAGAATTCAAAGAGAGCATGATGCGATACGGCTGTGGATGTATTTCTTATTGGCCCAGCCGCCCAAAAGTGGTTATAGTAACGACCAGTTAGAGGAAGTGCTTCTGCGTGAAGATTCTAAAAAGAAATATGCCTTTAAGAGGGCGCACATGTTCGATGCCTTCATAAAATCCATTCAGACAAACTGGCAAAGCTTCTTTGAGCCTTGCGGCAACCCTGCAGGGTTCGATGGCGAGGCACTTATCTTGATTGCGATTGATTACTATAAGGCCCAAGATACTACCGAAGGATATAGGCACTGTGCACTACTGCGCCGGGTGCTCCAGTATTACCGGAAAAAATACAGGCGATGGTTGCCCCCTTTGTCAAAGAATAAAGAAAAACTTAATCGTTTAAAAAAGGAATATTCATTAAGGTATCTTAATTAGTTAAGCCACGCCTGGCCCTGTTTAGAAGCATAGATTGAATGCGGTATGAAACACAGGAAGGTTATAAAGGCAAAATGATATAGTGGTAAGATAATTATTTGTTTGGTTAACTCACTTGCTAAGTTGCCGCAGGAACAGCCTGAATACCACCCCCACCGCCTCGGCCTCGCTATTAAAATAATGTTCCGGCCTTACAATATCATGCGGGTCAATATCTTTTAGCTTTGCTATGGCACTTTGGTATTCCGGCTTCACCACATTTTCAAGTTGTTCTATGTAGGTAGAATACCGGGTCACAAATTCTATTGCTTCCATATTT
>CAISWS010000228.1 GCA_903889265.1 uncultured Bacteroidota bacterium | reverse complement strand
TTACCTGAAGGCCATCGAAACATACCAGCGTGCGCTTTTGAGGGATTCAAACGACATGTACGTTATTCAAAAACTGGCCGATAGCTACAGGCTAACCAACAATTGGCCAAGTGCAATGAATTACTATGCTAAACTGGTGAATAAAGATAACACCGAAGCGTTGAACAAACTTTATTATGCCGATGCATTACGGGCAAATCAAAAATATGACAGCGCCAAAGTTTACTACAAAGCTTATACAGATATGGTTCCGGCCGATGCCGCTGTAAAAGAACGTTTAAGCAGCCTTGATAAAATAGCTGCCTTAAATATTGACCGTGGGTTTTATAATATCAAAAACCTGCCAATAAATAGTCCTTATTCAGATTTCGGAGTTTCTTTTTATAAGGATACCGGCATCTTTTTCTGTTCTGACCGTTACGCCGAGCCATATGTAAAACACACTGATAATTGGACCCACGCCAGCTTTTTGCAGATATATAAAGCCTTTAAAGACGATACCAGTGGAAATATATCCAAATGCAGTTTGCTTAGTAATCGCAAAGGAGCCGATAAAAAATTTCATGAGGGAACAACAAACTACAACGATAGAATGCAGGAGTTATATTTTGACCGCAGCAATTATAATGGCAGGCGGGCATTTTTTGCTTCGGATAAAACTGTCAAGCTAAAAATATACAGGGTTGGCTGGTTAGCCGACCAAAATAAATGGAGTGACGTTCCCGCTGAAGCTGTACCTTTTAATGATAATGAATATTCAGTAGGGCATCCTTGTATGTCGAGAGATGGCAAGACCTTATACTTCGCCAGTGATAAGCCCGGAGGTTACGGTGGAGTTGATATTTACATGTGTACACGCGAAATTGGCACACTATGGAGTTCCCCTGTTAACCTTGGGCCTAAAGTAAATACTGCCGGCAATGATATGTTCCCCTTTATTGCTGACGATGGCACGCTTTACTTTGCCAGCGACGGCCACCTCGGCTTAGGCGGATTGGATATCTACAGCACTACACAAAATAAAACCGGTAATAAAACAATAACCTGGGCTGAACCGGTGAACCTTGGGTCCCCAATTAATACAAGTTCCGATGATTTCAACTACATCATTTCATCTGACAACAAACGGGGCTACTTCTGCTCTAACAGACCAGGTGGCCATGGAGATGATGACATTTACAGCTTTATTAAAAACGGCGTACTGGTTGCAGGCATTGTTTACGACAAAAATACCGGCGAGCATATTCCTGGTGCGCAGATAGTAATGAAAGAGGATAGCGCTGAAAAAGGAAAAGTGACCGGAGACTCAACCGGTGAATTTACAGTTGGTGCCATAGTGGGCAAGAAATATAAGTTTTATGCTACGCATCCCGGTTTTATACCGGCAGATGTTACCGAAACTATTAAAGCCAAACCTGAGTATATTAAAATAGGTATGACCGCTGATGGCGGCATTACCCTTGAAGTGAGCGTAGTGGATAAGAAAACTCACAACCCGATACCTGGGGCTATCATCAGGTTAACTAATCAAACAACCAAAAAAGATGTTTTTTGCACCTCAACCGATACAGGCAAATGCATTTTTGTGCTTGACCCGGAAACTGACTATGCTATACAGGCCTCAAAAGAAACGGGTGAACCCGATACCCGCTATTTAAGTGTTTCGGGTGTTCAATCCACCATAAATAAAAAGGCTCCATTAAAGCTTTATTCAACCATCGAACTGGAAAAAGTGAAGAAAGGGGTTTCAATTAAAATTGAGAACATTTATTACGATTTGAACAAGTGGTTTATCAGACCAGATGCGGCTAAAGAACTTGATAAACTCGTAAAAATTCTAAAGGACAACCCACGTCTTGAAATTGAGTTGGCCTCGCATACCGATTGCCGCGGAACAGCTGAAAGCAATATGCAGCTTTCAAGTAAACGTGCTGAAGCAGCGGTAGCATATCTGGCTTCGCAAGGTATTGCGGCGAATAGAATGACCGCCGCAGGTTATGGCGAAACAAGGCTGGTAAATAAATGTGCCTGTGAAGGTACCGTTATTGTTCCATGCACTGACGACCAGCACCAGGAAAACCGGAGAACAGAATTTAAGATTTTGAAATTCTAGTTCTGCTTAAATAAAAAGCGGAGCTAAATTACCGGTGTCCCCGAATGCAAATGAATTAACACTCATCTGCATTTCAATGCTGTATCTTTCTGCATCCAGATAGAAAACGATACAGTTTGCAGATGTATTATGTAAATGCTGCTGAACTCAATAAACCTGGTAAGGGCAAACGCTAAAGTTATCGTTGCCTTTTCTTGGGAAAATTACCCCTAAGGATAGTTCGTAAGCCCCTTTGGTTTGCATGGCTAACCCAGAGTATGGCAGGTCTGCGGCGAAACCTATATTATAAACAACCTTATTCAGTTTGCCAACGCTCCCCTTATATCTTAAACTTAAAATAATGGCATTGGTATTCGCAATATCCGGGTTCACAGAAAAGCGGTTCATGACGGAAAAGCACAGGGGTATTATTGCATTAGATGGTTTAGGATTAATAAACACATCTATGCCGGTATTTAACTCGTAGAACAGTTTTTGGTTTTCAAACAGAATAGTTGGCCCCACAAATAAATGCTTACCTGCCAAGGCAGCGCTACTGCGATAGCTGACCACATATTTTCTGGGCAACTTGCTTTGCTCCGTTGCAACGCCGGTCAGCGATTCGTTTGGTGAAAGTATATGTGCCAGAGCAAAACCGAGTTCATTATACCAGTTATCTTTTCCCCTGAAATTATTAATCATCAGCATGCCTGCATCCATATCCCCGGTAACTTTATGCCCTACACCGCTGTGGTCGGCTGCCGAAGTTCCTGTAATGCCTTGTTGCAGGCTTAGTTCATCGCTAAAAACTAGTTTATCCCAGTTTACCGAAATCGAATTCAGGTAAGCTTTAAATCCAAGCGAAATCTGAACCCGCGGCATGGCATCAGTTTTAGGGCCTATTTTAGCAAAATGCTGTGCATAGCTAATACCAACCGTATTGGTAGTCAAATATCCTTCCCCTTCTACATCCTGCATAGCAAAAACGCCCACACCGGCGGTATAGGAACTTCCACTTTTAAGATAAGCGTCAAAAAGGGCAAACGTGGTTGACAACGGGCCTGCAACCGTTTTGCCCGGTACGTTAGGCCACAAACTTCTGTAAGTAGCCGCGATTTGATATCCCCCATGATTGCCAGTATAAGCAGGATTGTAATAAAACTGGTTCATGTTGTATTGTGAGAAGGTAGGATCCTGGGCAAGCAATTCCGCCAAAGGCCATAGCAGGGCCATTACCAGGGTAAGCAGAGCCCGCAAAACCCTGTAATAGGGCTTAACCTGCTTTTTAATTTTTGTAAAGAGAAATTCCATATACTACATTGTTTAAAATCTACCTGATAAGGGTTATTGACCCGATTGTTTTGGTTCCGCCGCCTTCGCCTTTATCATAGGTCATGCCCGGCCACACGCTTCCATCCAAAAACACGGCACTTATTTTCCATACATAAACATCCTGCTGGCATGGCTTTCCCTGATAAGTACCGTCCCATGAGTCTACCGGCTGCCAATCTGATATAGTCTCTGATTCCCAAATCAGTTCGCCCCATTTATCAAACACCTGTGCGTGATAGCTCAAAAGTCCATTGCCTATAGGTTTCCATACCTTAACCAGATCAGAGCTGCCCTGATAATCAGGTTGCAGGGCATTAGGCACATAAAGCTGTTTCTTAATTACAAGGAATGTTTCAAACGCAGTATCACTGCAACCATAGCCCGTGCTGGCTATAAGCAATGCAGAGTAGGTATTTATATGCTCATAGGTATGACTTGGATTTATTTCGGATGATGTGGTTCCATCACCAAAATTCCACATGTAGTTGGTTGCATTTTTACTCAGGTTCAAGAATGAAACTATTCCATCATAAGGGTAACCTGCAGTATTAATAATAGTATCAAAAGAAGCTTTCGGAACAACATGAACTCTGATAGTATCCAACATTTTTATAGTGTCTGTGCACTGATGAGCAGAAGTCATATAAAGCGACAGAGTATAGCTACCGGTATCCGCATAAGTAAAGCTGGCATTTGCGCTGTTTGATGTAACAGGTGCTGCCCCGGTACCAAAATCCCATGTAAACGAATTGGCGTTATTGGTATTAGCGCTCAAAGTAACAGTTAAGGGCTGGCAGCCCTCCGCCGGATCAATATTAATTTCAGGTGCACTGGGTGCAGGATAAACAGTTATGGATTTGGAAAGGGTATCCATACAGCCGTGATTACTTTTGGCAACTAATTGTACTTGATATATGCCTGCTGTTGTATAAGTTGCATCAGGTGCAGCATCAGTTGATGAAGTTGCATTTCCGAAGTTCCAGGTATAACCGGTGGCATTAGTACTTTTGTTGGTTAAAGCAAATTGCGCAAATGGCCCGCATTTTGCGGTGTCAGACAAAGTAAATGCTGCAACAGGCAGAGAAAAAATCTGCACTTTGTGTGTTACCGTATCACTGCAATAATTTGTTTGTGCTATAAGCGTTACGTTATACACGCCGGTATCCTGATAGGTATGCTGTGGGGCGCTTAAAATTGAAGATACTCCGTCACCAAAGGTCCATAAATAGTTATTTCCACCCAGGCTTTGGTTTACAAAGTTTATAGGCTGATCGTTTAAGCAAACATCGCTTGCAATAAAAGATGAAGCAGGTTTAGCATGAACTACAATACGCTCAGACATTGTATCCCGGCATCCATGGAGGCTAACCGCAGTTAACAGAACACGATAATCGCCTGGCAACGTATAAGTAACGGTGGGATCTTTTTGGACTGAGGAAGTAT
>CAISWS010000227.1 GCA_903889265.1 uncultured Bacteroidota bacterium | reverse complement strand
GCTGGCGATAGCTATTGTTTTATTGAATGGCCGGAATTGATTGCAGCATTATTGCCACAAAATGTGGTAAACGTGTCCATAACCCATGAGGGTGATATGCGCAAAATATCTATCTTTATCGGGTAATTTTACCAGCCCATGGCGGACAGAAAGAAGGGTTTTGAAGGAATAACCAGTAAATTGGGGCTACAACCCATGGAATCTCCGGCCATGGTAGCACAGGGCAAAGCCAAACTGTTTATTGGTATACCCAAAGAGAACAGTTTCCAGGAACACAGAATAGGATTAACCCCCGAATCGGTAAAAACACTGGTTGCCAATGGCCACAGGATATTGATTGAACGCCATGCCGGCAAAGACTCACACTTTTCTGATAATGATTATTCGGAAGCAGGGGCCGAGTTGACCAATAGTGTAGAGGAAATTTATAAGGCGGATGTTATTATCAAAATTGCCCCGCCTACGCTTGAAGAGATTGACATGATGCAGGTGAACCAGACCCTTATTTCACCTATACACCTGCCTACCCTTAAAAGGGAATACATACAGCGTTTAATGAAGAAAAAGGTAACTGCACTTGCCTTTGAATATACCAAAGATGATGCCGGTATGTTTCCCTTTGTGCGTGCCATGAGTGAAATTGCCGGTAGCAGTGTAATACTTTTAGCAGCAGAGTTTTTGAGCAATGCCAATGAAGGCAAGGGAATATTGCTGGGTGGAATCTCGGGAGTGCCGCCGGCTAAGGTGGTTATATTAGGGGCAGGAGTAATTGGCACCTATGCTGCGCGTGCAGCCATTGGTTTGGGCGCTACCGTTTCAATTTTCGATAATAACGTGTATAAGCTAATGCGATTGCAGGAGCGGATAAATACCCGTGTTTTTACTTCTACCATTGCCCCAAACATCCTTGAACAGGAGTTACAGGCAGCAGACGTGGCTATTGGTGCCATACACAGTAAAAAAGGCCGCACTCCGGTTATTGTTACTGAAGATATGGTGCGCAAAATGAAACCCGGCAGTGTGGTTATTGATGTAAGTATTGACCAGGGAGGTTGCTTTGAAACATCCGAAATTACATCGCATAAAGACCCTACGTTTAAAAAGTTTGACGTTATCCATTATTGTGTGCCCAATATACCATCGCGGGTTTCGCGTACGGCTTCGCATGCATTCTCCAACATTCTTACCCCCATTTTGCTGCATTGTGGCGAAATGAGTGGTATGAAGAACCTGATTTACCAGGACGCCGGTATCCGCAGTGGTATCTATCTCTACAAGGGCAACCTCACCAATGTTCACCTGGCGGAACTTTTTGGTATTAAGAGCAGCAACCTGGATTTGTTGTTTGCTACGAATCTATAATCGTAAATGTCGTTTATGGCTCTGGCAACACGGCCTCTGTTGCCTTACTTGAAAAATAACTGTGCAGCACCACCGATAGCATAATGAGCAAAGTGCCTGCAAAAAAGCCCGGCCCCATTTGCTTGTTCTCACCGAATATGATAAAAGCAAGGGTGATACCGTAAACCGGCTCAAGGTTTATAGATAGATTTAAGGTAAAAGCCGACAGATGTTTAAGTGCGTTAAGCGATAGCACCAAAGGGAAATGGGTACAGAAAACAGCCAGCACAAAAAGCAATGCCCAATCCTGGTTTGAAGGGACGAGGGCAACCGGATGGAAAATATGGATATACAAGGGCAGAAAAAGTGTAAGCGCTATAAGGCCCGATAATAACTCGTAAAACGAAACCACATCGCTGCTAACCTCATGCACCACTTTCTTATTCAGGATATTGAAAAAAGCGCCTACAAATGCGGCCATGATGGCGAGGAAAATGCCAATTGAATAAGAGTTAGTGTCGGAATAGAATATGATACAGATGCCTGCTATGGCCATAATGCTGTATAGCAGTTCCATGCGGTTAAATTTCTTTTTGGTAATAACCGGTTCAATTAAGGCGGTAAACAGGGTGGTGGATGAAAAAAGGCTCAGCGTTATACTTACGTTGGAGTATTTAATAGCGCCGTAAAAAAACAACCAGTGTACCATCAGCAATACCCCTATGCCAAACAAGGCGACAAAGTTTTTGGTTGAAACCCTGAAACTTTTCCTCGTGAATAAAATGAAAGTAAAGAGCGAAAGCGTGGTAATAATCATCCGGTACCACACCAGCAAGCCTTCGCTCATGTTTATGCTTTTACCCAATACGGCCGTAGCACCCCATAAAATGATGGACAGGTGCATTTGCACATACGCCTTGGTGACGTCTGATTTGGATTGATAGCTTTTGAGCATTATTTGGCAAAAATATTCTTTTACTTAAAAAGAGAAAGGCATTACGGAACGCTGATTTATTATGATTTTTATGGTGCAATTATGGTTAAAATACATCATCAGAAGGTAAGAAGAAAATAATCTTGCGTAAACCAAATGTCACTTCCTGCATACTAACTGTTTTATCCTACATTCAATCATAAAAATCATAATAAATCAGCGTTCTATTGCCTTTTTATTCATTATTTAGCGCGCAATATGGCTACAGTTGAAATATATACAGATGGTTCGGCACGGGGCAATCCGGGGCCTGGGGGGTATGGGGCCATTTTAAAGTATGGCAAGCACGAAAAGGAACTGTCGCAGGGCTACAGGCGCACTACTAATAACAGAATGGAGTTACTGGCCGTTATAGTAGCCCTTGAATCGCTTACGCGGGAAGGGCTGGATGTGGATGTTTACTCTGATTCAAAATATGTTGTTGAGGCTGTAAATCAAAAGTGGGTATTTGGCTGGCAGAAGAAGAACTTTAAAGGCAAAAAGAACCCCGACCTTTGGAAGCGTTTTTTAAAAGTATATCCCAAACACCACGTTAAGTTTATCTGGATTAAAGGCCACAACGAACACCCCTATAATGAACGCTGTGATGTACTTGCTACAACTGCCGCAGATGGCAGGGGCTTATTAATTGATGAAGCCTTTGAATCAGGTGCCGCTGCGGGGGAGGGGTTGTTGTAAGGCCTGTGGCTTGGGCTTTGCTAAAATTCTATTGCAATTAAATATTACCCTGTAATTACTTGTAAATATACCTTATGTATATTATTTTGTTGTTTATATAAACGGACGTATGAAAATTGCATTTTGGGGAGGCTGTATTAACCGGCAGCAAAACATGGCACCTGAGAAGCACTACCATGCCCTGGTGCGTAAGGCTATGATACAGCAAACGGGTATAGAGCCCAAAACATGGCTAAGGTTCTACTCGTCTTTTCGTGAAATGCATACGGATACTCTTCGGTTTTTGAATGAAGGTATGCATTACGATTATCTTGTTATTTTCCTTAGGCCATATACGCTGATGCCATTAACAAAACCGCTAATAAGGTATACGGATAAAACGATGGGGAACAGGATAGCCCTTCATCCAAGGTTCTCAAAAACGAAGTATTACCACCACATGGTTAAAGAATATAAAGTAGTAACACGTAGCAATAGCGAAGAAGGCGCAATACATAAAGTATTTCAACGGATGAATGATTTTGCCGGCGATTTGATGGGTTTACAACAATGGGCAAGGAAAGAAGTGATGAATATATTGGCGGAGATACAGGCAAATGCTGTTCAGAAAGGAACTAAGTTAATCCTGCTGGGCCCGCCACCTTATCCTTCAAACCGGCGAATTGATAATTGTTGTGTTGAGTTGAACAAGCAGATTACCCGGTTAGCATCAGCAAATAATTTAGTGCATGTAGATATGACAG
>CAISWS010000226.1 GCA_903889265.1 uncultured Bacteroidota bacterium | reverse complement strand
TCAAAGGCCCCCTGTTCTGGCATAGCATAAAAACGTTCGTTTATTTGGCCTATAGTTTTACAATGTAGTAATCCTCGTTTAGCTTCCTGATACTTATTTTTCTTTCCCCGCCCTTATTATAGACCCTCCAAAAATAATGCTGACACGATTCCCTTCTTGAATGGGCTTGCCATTCGCTCTTATGTAATTTCATCGCAGCTCCTGTTGGTAGCTTTTCAATGATACCAGAGTAAAGAGCTTTGCTCGACATCAATTTTTTGTAAACCTCGGGTGCAATGAGTTCCATACCTGTATATATTCTTTTACAAACCGGTTTATCAATTACTAAAAGGTTATTCGTATTCAGTTAAAACCGGGTTAATATTCCTACCACAAACGGGCAACGGCCGGGTACACAAGCCAGGCCTGCATTCACTTTCGCGCTTTCAGGGGATGTAACACTGTTTATAATCCCGAAAAATAAGTTCTCAGGAAAATGTGGTAGCCAATCAAGGCACTTAATTACGCACTATTATAACAGTTGGAGCAACCCATTTCCGATCTTTAATGCAATCGAGTATTGGTTTGAATAAGCACTGCTTTATTCTTAATTGTCCTAAATAATATTCCCTGTGTTGGCCATTATGTCATACAATTCATTTTGCCGTACAACACGTAACCTATCCTATCAAAATTTTGGCCTCGGCAATAACAGCGAAATAAGTTTGTTAAATGAGCGCACTTATCATTTTGGCAGAATTTATTTAAAAATCCTCCACCGAAAACGGATTAAGATATAATGTAATGAAATAGACTTGAAAAAGAAAAATCGGCAAACATCAATTTTACATATTGTGCTTATAAAGATGTGAGTATTAGGTATGGTTTGGCATGATAGTCGCGTAAGAACAGGAAGTAAAGCGACAAAACGTTTTATAAAAAGAAATATGGAAAACAAAAACAATGAAGTAGTTGACAACGCCAAAGAAGGCCTGCCCAGTTTGACCGCTGCGCCCGAAGCTTTCTTGACTAAGAAGGATTGCCTCTATGCCGAAGTAGAGGGCATAGCGCATCTTGGGGTAACATTTGTAAGGGCCGGGATAATTGCACCGGCAACCATTCGCGAGCAAATCGTCAATGCGCACAAGATGATGAATGAGCTTTTACCAGGTGCGATGACGAGTGAAATAGGGGCAGCTACCATGTGGGGCTTCAACTACGGTGCTGTTGCAATGGTTTGGCAACAGCTTATCACTATTGGCTATGTGATAAAGGAGCAGGAATGAAAACCATTTAACAAGTCAGCGAAATAAAGTCACCTAAAAAAATGAGAAAATAAAAAATTACGATTTGAACTAATATTATATTTACCAAATTGTTTGGTAGTAGAAAAAAGTCTTTTTAAATTTGCACCGTGTTGATAAGAGGCCGCGTATACTCAAGTACCGCATAAGACCTGGTATAACCCAACACCCGGTCGGCGCTTAGTCCAGGCCAGACACGCATAAGTTACTTTATTGTTAATACACGCGCAAGCGTCAGTGCTGGAAATCTGAGCTGTTATTGATTCTGAGCTAATTCATTTAACACCTAAACTTTAAAAACATGGCAAAAACGCAAATGGGCTGGTCTACAGGCCACACCAAAAGAATTGACGGGGGTGCATACTTATTGTACGTAGTGGTAGCTGGTACAGCAGGCCAAACCAGTGAACGATTGGTTGTAGCGGCATGGAGCGACACCCACCAAAACTGGAGATATGGCGAAGATGATGAAGGTCCTGCAATGCCGGTGGGGCTTTCTAACATTGAAGGTGCTGTTACTGTGATTTGCTGGTTATTCATACCCCACATTCCCGCTTCTGCGTTCGCAACAGCATCTCGCATTAGCGACAGACCTGTGAAGAAGCAGGAGCAAAACGGAAGAAACGATAACCCCGAGGACCACAGCGAGTCGTTGGAATTTGAGTTTGACGATTTCGATGACGAATAAATTATTATTCGTCGTAGAACAGTGTGGCGAGGGGTTGACGAAAATGCGCGTTCAGGTAACCGTCGTAAATGCTGATACAAGGGTATGTGCATCCGGTACTGCCGGATGCACAACTTCGGGGGACCTGTAAGTTGAACTTTGCATGGTGGTAGGAATTACGATAACAATAAAGACAAAAAGACATGGCAAAAAAGAAGGGCAGTTACTACACCGATTACAGCTACTATGTTGTTTTCCTGGGCCAAACGGCGCTGGGGATTCGCATCACGTGGGCCGCCGCAAGGGACCTACGTAAAATGCACCCGGAAGGGACCACAACATGCAATGGTTATATGACGCTGGAAGAAGCACTAAAGGCGGTTGAAAGGGGGCCTGATTACCTGGGTGATGTGCCGCAGCCGCTGTTTTGAATGGGTGGTGTTGGTGGCGCAGGTGCAACCAACTTACAGGGACCTTTAATACAATACTTTTTATTTTTTTATTTCTTATAAAGTGGTTACACCCTTAACACCCTTAAACACTTTAAAAGATAATAAGACAGGGCTTATTAAAGGGTTTTTGGGGCTAAAAGACAATAGCAGCGGTTGCAGCGATGACAGCAAACCAACAGTTTTATAAAAAACAGATGTATCACCGATACGTGAATGATATATAAATGAAAACAAAGCACAGGCATTATGGCAACAACAACAGAATTTAAGAAGGGTCGGGTTGAAAAATTACCGCTAATAAGACCGGGCAGACCCAATCAACGCACCAGCTACAGGCAGCGATTTTTTGCTGAACTGGATAGGTTACATGTTAATGATTACTTAGAGATTGATGCAGAGGACCGTGATAAGGCCACTGCATACTGCTATCAAAAGAATGCCATCGACCAGGACAGGCGTTTTGTAACGTCAATTACTGAAAGCGGCAAGACAAGAATATTTCGCGAAAACTAAACCACCTAAACCCATAAAAAATGGAAACGAAAAAGATAGAAGCGATATTGGCCAACAACCCAAACGGGTATGTTGACTACTGGATTTATGCAAACAAGCTGACTTATATTAAGTCCAGCATCTGGGAGAGAGATGGGAAAGAGGTACGTACAAACGAGTTGAAGTTACAGTTGTATATCGACAACCATAACGATGTGGTATCGGTTAAAGCCCAGATGAAAGCCGCAGACAAAACTACTATGAAGGAATACAAGCGGGAACTGCCGCCCGTTTTTAAGAAAGACTTACTTCTGGCAGCACTTGATCTGAGAATCGTAGAAGAGATGAATCGGAAGCTGCACGAAATCAAAATCACACTGAAGTACGACCCAAAAGTTGATCCGGCGTTCTTCGGAATTAGGACGTTCGTTGAAAATTTAACCACCCAGGACGTTGAGCTTGGCATAGCAGTGCTAAAGCACTTTGTGTGGCAGGTCAAAAGAAAATTATTCGGTAAGAAGGTCATTCATCACCTTTCCCCTGTTATTACAGGTCAACAGGGCAACGGTAAGACCGAAAATATCGTAAGGTTTTTAAAACCAATGGAGCATTACAAGATTGACCTGCAAGATGCCTTGCAACTGACGGATGAGCGCAGGTTCTTTTCTTACGATGAAAATTTTGTGGCTACACTTGATGAGCTGTCAAAAATCGGGCAAGCGGACTTCAATAAAGTAAAAAACTTTATAACTTCTTCCTTCCTGACCCCACGCGTGTTGGGTACTCACAGCACCCCCCAGATTAAACAGAACGTAACCATTATCGGCTCAAGCAATTTCCCGTTAAACGAACAAATTTTTGATACCAGCGGAATGCGCAGATTTTACGAGATACGGGTGAATAGGGAAATTTCGCAGGCCATCAGCGAAGGGATAAATTACCTGGCTGTTTGGAAAAGCATAGATGAAGAAGGCCCTTCGCCAATTATACCGTTTCTTGATCAGCTCGCGCAGCATCAGGAAGCAATGCGCACCAAGGATACTTTCGAGTTATTCTTTGAAGAGTTCTGTATTGACCCCACCAAGCCACTGAATTACAGAGTCCTAATTAGGGATGTGATGTATAAGAAGTTCAAAGAGTGGGCAAAAGAGAGCGGTAACGACGGCCAATGGATGAGAGACCAGGTTTTAAAGACCCGCTTAGAGAACAAAGGAATCAGGCAAAAAACGGTCAACGGCACTAATTACTATTACGTTAACGAGGATTGTCTGCTCAACCCTGACTATGTAGCAACCATTGCTTCAACATTAGAAACCGATGTCAATATTGAAGAGGTTGAAAGTATACCGGTACTGGAATCTGCATTAAAAAAGGCAGTGGAACAGCAAAACTATGAACAGGCGGCTCAGATTGATAGAAGGGTAAAAATGCTAAAACATAAAAACGGTGTTAATGGAATGCTTCTCGGTCTTTAATAATACTTACGATGTTGTGTCCCGGGGCGAACTAACCATGCACGAACTGTATGAAGTGATTGCCTTGCGAAAGAAGCTGAGCGATTGCCAGGTTGAGCCGCAAAAGTGGATGGATCACTGGCCGTTCAAGGTACAGGATTTCAGGGTAACGAAAAATAAGTATATCAAAGAACGTAATATACCGGCTGTGATATTCTTCGCAGTTACAGCAGCAACTGACAGAAAGCAAATAAAAGAAAGAAGCGGATATTTTGGCATTGACCTGGACTATGGCGATAACAAGTCGTTTTTTGACAAGTTACCACTGGCCGAGGTAAAGCAACTGGTGGCTGAATGTTTCCCCAGCGCGGCCCTTATGTTTATTAGCCCATCAGGCAAGGGGTTAAAGGTTGCTCACAGGATTGAACCGGTGGGGCCAACGCTTGATGATCACCATTATGTAAGCCGTAAAGTGTTCGAGCATTTTCAGCAGGCTTACAGCCAGATCGGCATTAGCATAGATTACCAGTGTAAGGATTGGAACAGGCTGTGCTACCTGTCGTACGACCGTGACGCATACTATAACGCATACAGTGTGCCTGAAACTGTTGCGATACCGGCTATGGTTGTACAACCGGTCCCGGTGATTGAAGATGGCGAAAATGGTTACCAGTTGTCGGGCGATAGAAGGAACAAAGACCAAGTATGCCCACAATGCCGTGGCGGCCAACACCGGGACCGGTCGTTTACCTATTACGTTGACCAATACGGAACCAGGCTTGAAGGCTGTGGAGTCTGTAGCCGTTCGAAGTGCAACGCCAATATAAAACCGTGGGAGCAATATCCGAATGTAAGGTGGAAGTATCTGGGCAAAACAAGGAGCTAATAACAGAGCTAAAAAGACAGTGATGAAATGGAAAACGATAATCAGGTCATCGGTATTACTATCGGTGCACTACGCGAACTTATCAATGATGCGGTACGGCAGGAGGTGGCTGAACTCGGCAAAGAAATAAAGCAGATGCTCGTATCTAAAAGGGAGGCACTTATGCAGGAGGAGCGTTTCAGCATTGACCAGGTGGCAGAGATACTGGATGTCGACAGGCGCACCATATACAACTACATTAAGAACGGCACCCTGCCCGAGCCCAAGCGGGACATATCAGGCCACCCCTACTGGACGCCTGACCAACTGGAGCGGGCGTTGAGGTTACGCGGCATCAAATCCAATTTTCCTGTATGATAGCGACGGCAGCCCTGTTGAACCAGATTTTATATTGCGCTTATAGCAGAATCAAATAACAAGTGAGATGAGGGAGATAAAAAAGTATGTGAGGTTTTATATAGAGCAGCGGACTACATGGGAAGACCAAAGCCCGAAGACACCGCGAAACGTAGTATTGTATTTCAACTACGATGGCAAGCGCCTTGCCACCACCACCGGTATTAAGGTAGCACCGATTGATTGGGACGGCGAAAAAAAACAGCGGGTAAAGTTGGCGGTTAAGCGGGCCAAAGAAATCAACGCCTACCTGGACCTGCTCGAACAGAAAATGAATGACATATACTACGGAGCACTGGCCAATGGCATATACCCCGATAACGACTACATCATTAAAGAGCTAAAGAAGGATAAGAAGGTGGAGAAGCTGTCGCTGCTCGAACAGTGGCAGAAATATCTCGACGTGCGGGAGAACAACCTCAACCCACGCAGCCATGAGGCACTACGGCACTCTTTCGAGCATTTCGACCGGTTCAGCAAGGGTATGAGGTTAGACTTTGACGACATGGACCCTGAGCTACTATCTAAATATGCGCGCTACCTACAGGGTCTCGGCCATGCCGACAATACTATCCATAAGCACCTCAAACGGCTAAGGGCGTTCATGGCCTATGCGAAGAAGAACGGGTTGCACAACAACGAACGATACAAGGAGTTCAACGTGCCGGAGCGCGAAGGCCGAATAATATTTTTGGATTGGCAGGAGGTTAAGACGTTGTTTGACTACCAACCGGAGACTGACCATGAGGGCAAGGTTCTATCGGCATTCCTTTTCGGTTGCCTTACCGCAATGCGCCACTCGGACTACCAGGCACTGAAGCGTAGCGAGATTGCCGAGGTCAATTTTGAAGATGTCGCAGAGCAATATTACGGCGCGAGCTTCCGGCAACTGAAGACACACAAGCAAAATATTTTACCCCTGTTACCTGAAGCGCGAGCCATCGTTGAGCGCTATCGCAACGAACCTGGTGACTTCGCTTTACCAAGAGTGCGCAGCGATGAAATTAATAAGGCGATAAAGGAAATCGGACGCAAGGCAGGCATCACCCAAAAGGTAGCGGTTGACAGATATGTAGGCGGCAAGCGCGAAACAACATATTATGAAAAATGTGAACTCCTTAGCACCAAGGTTGGCCGCAAGACATTTATTTCCTGTGCAGCCGCCAAGGGGGTTCCCATTCATATCTGCGCAGCGGTGGCCGGACACAGCATCAAGGTCTGCTTGAAGTTTTATGCTGGCGTGGCGGACAAAGAAAGGTTCATGCGGGTGGTGAACGACATGAAGCTACCAGCAGCCAAACCGAAGAAAGGCAAGACAGGTGAGCAACCTCTGTCTTAGGTGGATTGAATTATTAAAAGTTGAATGCGAAAAAACGGAACGTTAGATTATCCCGTTGTTCAAAGTATAACTTGCACTAAGCTGTGAAACCTTTCTATAAAATTGATTGCATGTTATAGTGCATGTACCTTTTCACACTAAACGCAAAACGCGCTGAAAATCAGCGCGTTGCGAAGTGTTAATGCGGACCGGACGGGAATAACATTTTATCGTAATATTTCCTGCCGAACCACGAAATGCCGTGAATAAGGGTCGCTAATGCGTTCGTAACCAATGCTCCCGAACAAAGAACGTGTCAAATATATGCGGGAGCACAATGTGAACTTGGGAAATTCCGTGATACTAAGTGCATGTTAGGGTGCATGTTAGGGTGCATGTAACTCTCATTATAGCATCATGTGGTTAAATCTAATTCTCCCTCATCAGGGTCAAAACGTTTTGCAGGCACAGGTTTATTTGTTGAGATTGTTCTTGCGAAAGCAACGCATCGCACAAAAACATTTCATCGGCTACCTTATCTATTTCTGCCAGAGCCTCAAGCCCCTGTGGTGTGATTGAAATATCTCTGGCCCGCTTATCCTCTGGGTTAACAGAGTAACTTACTAATCCACCCTTCACCATTTTATCAACCATTCTTGCAATATCGCTGGTTTTATTAGTAAGCTCATCCTTAACCGCCCTTAACGTTACAGCATTAGGAGACTGACGTCTTAAAATACTTAGCAAGTTAAACTGAGGTTCACTCAAGTCTTCTCGCTGTAGAATTTTTTGTTGGGTCTTTCTTATTAAGTTTGCAGCATATAAAATGTTAACTACGGCTTTATGCCTCTCTTTTATGCAGTCGGGACCTAATTCAATCCGGCTATCAGTGATTGATAATACATCAATAATATTATTTGTGTGGTTACTCTGCTGAGTTAAATCAATGTCAGGTTTGACGAGCACACTCGCATACTTTATGGTTCCAGAAAATTTTATGCCAGCCTCCTCTCTTTCCTTCGCTGTTTTCATCTCTCTTTCGATGGCAGGTGATAATCTTTTAAGGTTGTCCTTCATCACATAATCATTCGCTCCAAGCCGCATCATGGAGGCAGCTATATCTTCCTCCACTCTGCCAGATACCACTATAAATGGAGTGTCAATTTCATTTTCGCGAACCATACGCAAGGCACTTAGCCCGTCGAATTCTGGTAGGGAGAAGTCCGAAAGTATTACATCCCACTTCTTCTCCAATGCTTCTTTAAGCTCGCTTATCTGCTCGACCCTGTGGTGATTAATCTGCGGCCAGTATTTATTGAGCTCATGCAAAATCATCGCCACGTCAACGTCGTTGTCTTCAATATGCAAAATGTCAATCTGCTTTTTCATCGTTGCGGTTTTAGTTATTGACTTTGCAAAGGAAGCGCGAAGTAAAAGGTGGCGCCCTCACCCACCTCAGCATCTGCACCTACCGTCCCTCCATGTTTTTCTATAATCCGTTTAACCAAGGTCAAACCAACACCGGTGCCGTCAAAGTCACGCTGGTTGTGAAAGCGCTGAAATGCACCGAATAACCGGTCATAATTTTTCATATCAAAGCCAGCTCCATTATCTTTAAAATAAAACGTAATATTCCCTGCTTTGTGTTCGGACCATACTGTCACTGTTGGCTTTGCCTTTTTTGACGAATATTTTATGGCGTTTGAAAGCAAATTCACTATTACCTGCTGCATCATTGACAAATCAACTTTAATAGTGCCAAGTTCTTGTAAATCAAGCTCGGCACTATGTGGCTCAAGCCGGCTAATATTCCACCAGATGCCTTGCACAAAACGTGTCATGTCCACTGCTTCCAATTTAAGTTGTTCATTGCCAAACCTGGCAAGTTTAAGCAAGTCATCAATGATGGCGGTCATGCGCTGTCCGCTATCTTCAATGTGTTGAAATAGCTCCTTTTGTTTGGGCTCCATCCGGTCACCATACTCTTCTCTTATAATTTCCGCAAATTTGTTAATAGCCCTGGCAGGGGCGCGTAAATCATGAGAAACAGTTCCGGTATATGCTTCCAGGTCTTTATTTGCTTCCATCAGTTCAGCGGTGCGTTCCTCAACTTGTTTTTCCAAAGTTTCGTTCAATTTCTTAAGCGCAAGCTCAACCTCTTTCTTTTGGGTTATATCCCAATTCGCTCCAATCATCCTCAACGCTTTGCCACTTTCGTCTCTTTCAACTATACCAGTGGCCCTGAGATAACGAATGTCAGAATCGCCAACTACTATTCTAAAGTCGGTATTATATTGCTTTTTCCCTTCAATGGCCATTACTATGTTGTTATTGGTAATTTCCTTATCATGCGGGTGCAGCCTGGACAACCATGCTTCATAAACCGTAGAAAACTGCCCTCTTTCTACTTGGTATAGTTTAAACATACGTTCATCCCAGGTAAGTTGATTTTTCGGTAAATCCCACTCCCAAATCCCCATACCTGCGCTTGTGGTTGCCAACTGCAGGCGAGTAAACAACTCAATATTTTCGGATTCAGCGGCTTTCCGCGCTGAAATATCACGGAAGTTAGACACTATTCCATTAATCCCCGGCTCGTTAAACAAGTTGACTATGTTACCTTCGCACCAGCGATAAGTGCCATTTTTATGCAACAGCCTTTGTTGCCGGTAGAGCGATTTGCCTGGGTTATCCATAATATCCTTAATCTGTTCCATCATTCCACTTACATCATCTGGATGAATAAATTCAAATGCCGGTCGGCTGGCATAATCCTCGGCGGTATACCCCAAAATGGAGGTTAATGAGGGGCTTACATATAGCAGCTTTCCGTTGGCATCTATGAGCGTTATCATATCAGCGCTTTTTTCAATCATTTTACGGAACCTGTTTTCGCTGGCAATTATTTTGGCTTGTGCTTTTTGCTTTTCTGTTCCATCTCTGGCCACACAATACATTAAATCCGAATCTTTGTCCCACCGTGCTGACCAAATAATAGGTATTAATGACCCATTTTTATGTTTGTAACGGTTTTCAAAATTTGTTACTTGTTTCCCGTTTAAGATTTCCGTTGCTATCAAGTTGGTATGCTCAACATCCTCATCATAAACAAAATCAATATAAGGCTTACCTATCAATTCGTAAGGCTTATAATCTAACAGCGTTTCACAGGCCTTGCTAACCATAACAAACACCCCTTTGTTATTTATAGTGCAAATAACATCCATGCTTTGGTCTAATATTGATTGAAGATATTGCCTGCTCTTTTTAACTTCCTCTTCAGCTCTTTTCTTTGCAGTAATATCTCTAAAAACCAAAATAGAACCTAAAATATTGCCAGCAACATCGCGCAATGGTGAGCCGTTATTACTGATAATAATTTCCAGTGCATTTTTTTTCCTCAGAACGGTATTGTTTTCAAATTCAATTGGTTGGCCCTTGGCCAAAATACGTTTTACAATGTTTTCAAAAGGGCTGCCTGTTTCTTCATTAACTACATCATAAATTTCCTCTAACGGCTTTCCAATGGCGTCGCTTACCGGCCATCCGGTTAGTTGCTCTGCGGCTGCGTTCATCCCATCCACTATTCCGCGCATATCAGTAATAATTACACCTTCTTCTAAGCTATTTAAGGTTTCTTGTAAATGAATTTCCCGTAAATGCAGCTCAACATGCAGGCGCGTAGCCCTGTTTATTTCTTTAATAAAAAAGTAAATTACCAAGCCCATTCCTAAAGTGGTGATGGCAAAAGCACCATCGGTGTAAGTTTTATTTAGGGGAGTGCTAAGATATTGGCTTACTAATAACACGCCGAAGGCAAGCAAGAGCGCCATCAATAAAAAATGTCGTGAGTTGAAGGTGGTTTTCATTAAGCTCATTTACTTGGGTTAGGGTAAAGCAACTTATAAAGGCAGCATCTGAAACTAAAAAAGAGTTAATTTTACAAAAACTTGAAGGAAGTTTTCCTTTTTATTCAATTCATTAATAAGCAATTATAATTAAAGAACTAACTTCATGTAAAGCTATTATAATAATTTAGAAAACGAAATTTTG
>CAISWS010000225.1 GCA_903889265.1 uncultured Bacteroidota bacterium | reverse complement strand
TAATCATTCTTGCATCTTCTTCTGATAGGTAATTTTCGGGCAGAAACATCTGGTCCGATACTTTATCAACTTCGCTGATGGCTTGCAGTCCTTTTTCGCTTATCAATATATCCCTTACCCGTTTATCGTCATCACTAACGTGGTATATCACCAGGCCTTCAGCGGCCATTCTTTGAACGGTGCGCGAAGTATCGGATGTTTTGTTGATAGAATTTTCTTTTATCAGGTTCATGTTACTGGCAATAGGATATAACCGTTTTAGAAAGCGTAGAATAGTAAGCTGCTGCTCGGTTAAATTGTAACGGTCAAGTATTTTATGCTGGTAGTTTTTAATCAGGTTGGCAACGTACATGATATTAATAACTGCCCGGTGGCGTTCCAGTATTTTTATATCAGCAGATGAAGGGTCGCGGGGGTACCAAAGGGTCATTAGTTTATTCAGTTCTTTCGACTCACCCATTTCGGTATCGCTAACAGCAGGCCCGCCTTTTTTTGTCTGGCTAACCGGTGTCGCGCTGGTTATAGATTCGCCTGCCTCGTTAGGTAGCTCTCTGAGAATGGCTGGGGCCAGCCTTTTCAGGTTATCCTTCATTACGTAATCCGCAGCCCCCAGCCGCATCATAGCTGCAGCTATATCTTCAGGCACCTGCCCCGAAACAAGAATGAAAGGCGTTTTTATGCCTAACTCAGTGACTATCCGCAATACAGTTAGCCCGTCAAAACTGGGCAGGTAAAAATCACAGATAATTACATCCCATTTTTTGTTAAGTGCCATTGTAACCCCTTCCAGGCTATCTACCATTTCGTAATTAACCGTACTCCAATATTGCCGCAGGTGATTTAGCAGCAGGAACAGGTCGTTCTTCTCATCTTCAATTATCAGTGCATTCAGTTCTGCATTCATGAGGTAAAGTTATTTCTATTTATTTAATTTGGAAGGCTGAAAAAGAAAGTAGCGCCCTGGCCTACTGCTGCATCGGCCCACATTTCGCCTCCGTGTTTTGTAATAATAACATGTGAAAGTGCCAGGCCAACGCCGGTTCCTTCGTATTCAGATTTTTTATGCAGCCGCTGAAAAGGGTGAAAAAGTTTAGATGACAGATTAATATCGAACCCCGCACCATTATCTTTTATATAGTAGATTATGGTATTGTCTGAGGTCTTGCTGCCAATTTCGATTTGGGGAAATTCTTTTTTACCAGAATATTTTATGGCGTTGGATATAAGGTTAAGCCAAACCTGTTTTAAAAGGTGAGGGTCGCACTTTGCGGGGTGAAGAGGTTGTACCTTTACACAAGCCCTGAAACAACCCTCTGAAGATTTTATAAACTCCAGCGATTGCTCAACAACTTCCTGCATGTTGCAACATACGGACGAAACAAGTACCCGTCCCACCCGCGAGAGTTCAAGAAGGTCGGCAACCAGCTGAGACATCTGACGGGAGTTTTGGGTGATTACGCTTAATAGGTATTTTCCTTCATCATTTAATGTTTTGGCATGTTCCGTTTCCAAAATGCCTACAAAACCGCTGATAACACGTAACGGGGCGCGCAAATCATGCGCAACGGTGTAAGAAAAAGCTTCCAGTTCCTTGTTGGCCGAAACTAATTCAGCAGTACGTTCTTTTACCTTTTTTTCAAGCGATTCATTGAGTAAAACAATTTCTGCCTCGGCTTGCTTTTGCTTTGTAATGTCGCGCGCAAAACAGGATAATGAAACTACCTCTCCATCCTGCCATACCGGATGAATGGAAAAGTGAACAAAGCGGTGTATTCCCCCTGTGCTAAACTCCTGTGTAAACTGCTGTTCTTTTCCGCTAAATGCCTTCGCATAAATCTCTTTCCATTGGCTTATGGCCGCCTGGTCATCGCCATAAAATTTCAATATTTCATCCCCCGGGTTAACAACTATACCATATTCCCTGAGCAACGATTTTTTTAGTACCGTGTTAAGGGTTAGATAGCGGAGGTTTTTATCGAGCGAATAAATATTGGCATCGGTGTTTTCTATTACCGCAGTTAAGTTAGCTTCTGATTGTTTCAGAGTTTGCTCAGCTTCTTTTTGTGCCGTAATATCCTGATTAAAGCCCCGTAATACTGCCGGTTTCCCGGTATGGTCATACTCAACCCCTAATTCGCAGTAAAGCCATTTGGCCGCCCCTTTATTATCAATAATCCGGTAAGTAATTTTAGTGCTTTCGTTACTGTTCAGCAATATTATACGGGAATAGGTTTATTTAAAAGAGCACATTCAATTGCATAAAGGATGCTATACCCTTGTTTTCTTGTG
>CAISWS010000224.1 GCA_903889265.1 uncultured Bacteroidota bacterium | reverse complement strand
TTTGGTTGATGTGGCCTTTCCGGTTCATACCGTGGTTTTCACTCCGTCTACCAATGCATATACCGCCGGGGCATCCAGCCTGCATGGCTCTAATGAGTCGATGTGGTTAAAATTACCAGATAACAGCATCCTAATGGTTGACGAAGATGCCCAAACTTCTGAAAGGTATATTCCTTCTATGAACAAATGGGTAGCTGATGGTTCTGTACCGGTTGCGTTGTATGATCCCTATGGATATGAATGCGGCCCGGCATGGATGTTACCCGATGGCAGGGCTTTTTTTATTGGAGGTACTAATCATACAGCTTTTTATACCCCGTCAGGAACCACTAATCCAGGCACCTGGGCTGCGGGGCCAGATGTACCCAATGGTTATGGAATGCCTGATGCACCTGGCGCTATGATGTTTAACGGAAAAATATTGTTTGCATGCTCGCCTCAGCCAACCAGTAATACTGAGTTTGCAACACCCACTAAGTTTTACGAATTTGATTATACAAACAATACTTTTACAGCGGTAGCAGCCCCAACAACAGCTGCCGGTAATGCAATTAGTCAGCAATTCAATTTTCTTGATTTGCCAAATGGCCAGGTTCTGTGCGGTATGGACCAGGACGCCTCATCGAACCAATATTATGTTTATACGCCAGTGGGCGCTCCACTTGCTGCAGGCAAACCGGTAATTACGGGTGTTTACCCCTTAACCTGTACCACTTATATGATTACCGGGCAGGGATTTAATGGTATAAGCGAAGGTTCGGCGTTTGGCGATGAAAATGAAAACGACAGCAATTACCCTATTTTCCGTTTCAAATCCGGTAACAGGGTTTATTACGCGCGCAGCTATAACTGGAACAGCGCTGGTGTGCAGCGCGGCACTAAACCCGACACGGCCTATATTACAATTCCTGCAGGTTTGGGTGGATCAACTTATTTGTATGCAGTTGCCAATGGCATCGCCTCTGATTCTGTTCCTTTTACAGCATCTATTGCCTCGTTAAGCAGCACATTAACACCACCTTCAATATGCTCAGGAAGCACTTTTACTTATACGCCTACCAGTACCACCTCCGGAGCAACATTTACCTGGACCAGGGCCGCAGTTACCGGTATAAGCAATGCAGCTATAACCACAGCACAAACGGTTAACCCAAATGAAGTTTTAGTGAATACCACAAGTTCTCCAATAACGGTAACCTATGCCTACGGTGTTAGCGGTGGTGGTTGTACCAATACCGCGAATGTGCAGGTTGTGGTAAATCCAAAACCATCAGCATCTTTTACGGCAAACCCAACAACTACCTGCATATTACCTGACTCAGTTACTTTTACCAATACTTCAGTGGCGGGTACGAATTATACCTGGTATTTTGGCGATAATAGTAACAGTTCGGCTATAAATCCGGTTCATCCTTATACTACTTCCGGTACATTCACCGTAAAATTAGTTGCATCAAGTGCATGCGGAACAGATTCTGCTACAATGGCGAATTTTATTTCCACAACCCCACCTGCTGCACCGGTTGCCACGTCTCCGGTTAACACCAGTTGCGGTGGCACAGCTACACTAACTGCATCTGGCACCGACAGCTTAAAATGGTTTGGCCAGGCAGCAGGCGGCACGGTCCTTGGTACAGGTACCAGTTTTGTTACCCCTGCCCTTAGCGGTAACACTACATATTACGTTGAAGATTACGCTTCAGGCACCCCATCTTTTTGCCCGCCTTTATCTGATGCAATTGGGGCCGGAGGTAATTTTACCGGAAGTAATTACC
>CAISWS010000223.1 GCA_903889265.1 uncultured Bacteroidota bacterium | reverse complement strand
GGCTTCGGTTAAAGGCGATTTAAACTTATTTATCAACCAGGTTAATTAACTGAAGGTATGGTGCGCTTAATAAAAATTGCTCTTCAAAAGCCCATAGCCATTGTTGTTATTTTTATAGGTATAGTGTTCTTTTCATGGCTCAGTATACGTATCATGAAAATTGATATTTTTCCTAAAATGGGGGTGCCTACAATTTATGTTGCACAGCCTTACGGTGGTTTATCGCCTGAGCAAATGGAGGGGTTTATTACCTCTTACTACGAGTACCACTTTTTGTATGTAACCGGTGTAAAGTTTGTGGAGTCGAAATCGGTGCAGGGAGCCAGCCTTATCAAAATTCAGTTTAATGAGGGCACAGATATGAGCCAGGCGATGGCCGAGGTAGTAGGGTATGTAAACCGGGCCCGTGCGTTTATGCCACCGGGAACAGTGCCTCCTTTTATTACCCGTTTTGATGCAGGCAGTGTGCCTGTGGGGCAGTTAGTTTTCCGTTCGGAAACACGTTCGCTGAGTGAGATTCAGGATTTGGCGCTGTTTAAAGTGCGGCCCATGTTTTCGACCTTAAAAGGCGTTTCGGCCCCGCCGCCGTTTGGTGGGAATCAGAAAACGGTGATTGTAAGAATTGACCCGGAGAAAATAAGGAACTACAATTTTTCGAGCGATGATATAGTCCAGGCGCTTGCAAAAGCTAATAGCATAACACCTGCAGGAAATATCAGGGTGGGAGATGAGACCCTGATTACATCGCAAAATGCAGTGGTGGAAAATATTAAGGAGCTGGAAAGCGTGCCGCTTAAAATCGGAGCAGGCCCAACTGTGTTTATCCGTGATATTGGCAACGTTGAATTAGGTGCCGATATAACCACAGGTTACGCATTAATTAATGGGAAGCGCTCCGTTTATATTCCGGTAACCAAGCGGGCTGATGCCTCAACCTGGGATGTGGTGCAGCGGGTTAAAGCCGCCTTACCCGATATGCGGGCTGCCGTGCCTGATGATATCAGTGTAAGTTATGAGTTTGACCAGTCGGGCTATGTAATTAATTCAATTAAAACACTGATTACGGAAGGCGCTCTGGGGGCACTGTTAACAGGGCTGATGGTGTTTCTGTTTTTAGGAGATCCGAGGGGGGCTTTTATTGTAATCATTACAATACCACTATCACTGCTATCGGCGGTAATTGGTTTAAACCTGCTGGGGCAAACCATTAATACAATGACCCTTGGCGGCCTGGCGCTTGCCATTGGTATCCTAGTTGATGAAACTACAGTAACCATCGAAAATATCCATCATCATCAGGAATCAGGCAAATCAAAAACACGGGCTATCCTGGATGCCTGCCGTGAAATTGCCTTGCCCAAGCTGTTGATTTTGCTTTGTATACTGGCAGTATTTGTTCCTTCTTTTTTTATGTCTGGTATCCCTGGTTCAATGTTTCTTCCGCTTTCGCTTTCTGTAGGCCTTGCAATGATAGCGTCATTTTTTCTGTCGCAAACCTTGGTTCCGGTATTTGCTAACTGGATGATGAAGGATTTGAAGTTAAGTGCTAACGTTGCTGCAGCATCCCGGTTTGAGACTTTCAGGGTAAAATACAAGGGATGCTTGAAGGGGTTGATAACCTATAAGGGTGTTATGGTTCCTTCGTTTATTATTGTTTCAATTGGATTGTTAGTGTTTGCCTTTGTGTTTATTGGTACGGATGTTTTTCCGAAAACAGATGCAGGCCAGGCACAGTTAAGATTGCGACTGCCGGTAGGGACAAGACTTGAAAGAACTGAGGAAGCCACCCAAAAACTGCTGCAAATTGCCGATAGTATAACCGGCGGAAAGGTTGAAATCAGTTCATGCTTTGTGGGGACACAGCCATCCAGCTATCCCGTAAACCTGATACATTTATGGACCAGCGGACCGAACGAATCTGTTATCAAGATTAAACTCAAACAACATTCCGGAATTGGTATTGAAGCATTTAAAGAGAAGATGCGCAGTGCGGTTAAACAGGATTTGCCAAAAGCAGCAATTTCTTTCGAGCCAGGTGATTTGGTTGAGCAGGTTTTAAACCTGGGTAGCAACAACCCTATTGAAATTGTGGTGCTGGGTAAAAATTTAAACCAGGGAAAGGAACTGGCAACTAAACTTGAAAGTAAATTAAAGTCAATCAGTTTTCTCAGGGATGTGCAAATAGCTACCCCTTTAAGTTATCCTGGGATTAAAGTAAATATTGACCGCGTGAAAGCCGGGCAGCTTGGTTTAACTGTTGACCAAATAAGTAAATCAACTGTTGCCGCTACTTCCTCAAGCCGGTTTACCCAACCTAATTACTGGCTGGATAAGAGTACTGGTACAGCGTATCAGATACAGGTGGAATATCCCGAGTACAGGATGAACAGCAGGGACCAATTGGACTTTATACCGGTTTCTGGTAATGTAGGCGACCCGGTTTATTTAAGAGATGTAGCTACCACACAAAGATTTACTTCGCCGGGGGAGTATGACCGGATTAACCAGCAGCGTTTTATTACCATTACGGCTAACATTCATAACAAAGATATGGGCGCTGCCATTAAGGAAGTAAATAAGGCAATTGCCTCTTTAGGTGAGCTGCCTAAGGGCGTTAAAATTAATACCCGCGGGCAATCGGAGTTGCTGAGCCAGACCACCACTGAGTTGCAATCAGGATTGCTGATTGCCATTGTGGTTATTTTTCTTTTGCTGGCGGTAAGCTTCCAATCATTTAAGTTGTCAGTGGCCGTTCTTTCAATTATTCCGGCGGTGGTATCCGGTGCCCTGTTATTATTACTGGTTACCGGTAAAACGCTGAATATTCAATCTTACATGGGTATTATTATGGCAGTTGGGGTTGCAGTGGCTAATGCTATTTTGCTGATTACAAATGCGGAAACACTTCGTAAGCAGGATTATTTATCGGACTTTACCATTACCGCAGGTTACAATCGTTTGCGCCCCATCCTGATGACCAGCCTGGCTATGATTGCTGGTATGATACCAATGTCGCTGGGTTTAGGCGAGGGTGGCGACCAGACTGCCCCGCTGGGTATAGCGGTAATCGGGGGCCTTCTTTTTTCTACTATCAGCACCCTTGTTTTTCTGCCTGCGGTTTATGCACTGCTTGCCGGAAGGAAAGCATACGCCAATCCATCGCTTGACCCCGAAGACAAAAACAGCACACATTATGACGCCATTGCACAATAAGTTTTTTTGCGCCCTGTCGGCCCTGGTAATTTGCTTTTCTACCGGTTGTAATAACGGCCAGATTAAAGAGGACGCTAAAACCACTAAAATTGATTCTGTGGCCAGCTTTATCCTCAAAAAGGAAGCGCTTAATAAAGAGGTCTCCTTTCCTGGTGAATTGCGGCCTATGGACCGGGCAGAAGTTTACGCAAAAGTGTCGGGCTACATAAAAAATATTCAGGTTGATATTGGCGATAAAGTTCAGCAGGGCCAGGTAATTGCGGTTTTAGATGCCCCGGAAGTAAGCGCCAATTATGCGCAGGTAAATTCAGATATGCAGTCGGCAAAATCCAGGTACAACGGAAGCCTGGATGCATACAAGCGTATAGCAAATGCAGCTAAAGTGGATGGCACTGTTGCATTGGGTGAACTGGAAAAAAGCCGGAGCCAGATGCAGGCTGACAGCGCGGCATACGAGGCGGCTAAATCAAAGATGGAAGTATACAGCCAGTTAAGGGATTACCTGACCATCCGTTCACCTTTTAGCGGTGTAATAACTCAGCGCAACGTTGACCCCGGCACTTTGGTTGGAACCAGCAACACCAAGCCCATGTTTGTGATTGAGAATAACAGCACCTTGCGTTTAAGGTTGCCAATACCTGAGGCTTATACTTCAGCCAATCCTGATAGTTCGGTTATCCGTTTTACGGTTGATGCTTATCCGGGCATTGTTTACAAAGCAAAGCTATCGCGCAAGGCCGGGGCGTTAAGCCAGGTGAACCGTACTGAGACGTGGGAATTTCTTTACCCAAATAAAGACAATCAGCTGAAATCGGGGATGTTTGCCAACGCCAGTATCAGGTTTGGAAGAACGTTGCCATCGTTTGTTATACCGGTTAGCGCCGTGGTAACTAACCTTGAAAAGCGCTTTGTTATCCGCCTTAAAAACAATAAGACCGAGTGGGTGGATGTAAGAAACGGTATTGCACCCGACAACCGTATTGAAGTTTTTGGAAACCTGACCGAAGGTGACACTTTGCTTTTAAGGGGAACAGATGAAATAAAACCCGGAAAAGAGTTTATCCCTAAGTTTTGAGCCTGTATTAGTTTCTAATACTGCCGGGTTATTAAGTTATCATTATTCAGGTTCTTTTTATTGAACCACCAGCTATCAATAGTAAACTGGGTGCGTAGGGTGAACACATCGTCCTTTTTATAGTCTGCCGTCCATCCCGCAAGGCCTGAAGACTCATTAACTATGTGGTCGTACCAAAACATCAGTTTGAAATATGGCAATGGGCTTATGGTGTAACCAAAACTAAAGGTGTTGTACGATAAATCGGTGGTGCTATAGCCGTTAGCTTTGGTAAGTCCTTTGGCGGTAACCTGCGTGTTGGGATTGTAGCTGTCAAACTTAAAAACAAGATCCTGGTTAATGGTTTGATTGCCAATTTGGTTATGAAAGCTTTGGGTAAATGTGGCGATAATTCCATTAAACTTACGGATATAAAGGTCTACGCCATTACTGGTAACGGGAACCAGAATTTTTGCACCTGTTGTGGTTACAACGGTATCATTTACAGTTGTGGTTGGTACCCCGGTTCCGGTGCCAAGGGGCACCGCCGAGGAACCTGAGGTGCCGGGTTCTGTGCCGCTTATATATTCGCCGCGCAACATAGTTGTGGCGGAGGCTTTTCCGGTTAATTTGTAATCAAGATTTAACTGGAGGTGACCTCCATAATAATCGCGGGCATAGCAGGTATGGTATTTACCAGCTGTATCGGCAGTTCCGGCGGTGACGTTTTTAAGTACATCCTGGCCGGCACTGTTTTTTACTACTTCGTACACATTATTGGTTGTTTGTAATACGCGCCCGTTATACACGGAGCCACTTGCATTTAAGCTTACCTGTAGCCCGCTGTTTATGTTCCAGGTACGGCCAATAAATATTCTGCCAATAAAGTCTTTGGCGCTTTGATAAGTGCCTGTATTAATGCCGCTTTGCCCTGCTCCGGTGCTGCCAATGCCTGTGCCGTTTACAACAGCCGCATCTACACGCAGGTAAACAGGTTTAAACGTGCGGGGCGATTCAATGATGACCGTAGCACCCAGTTCGCTTTCCTGAGGTATCAGTAATTGTATAACACGTGCCTGTTCAGGCGATTCGCTGGTTGCGTTTACTATGGGGGCCTCGTATCCGAAGGCGCGGCGGAATATTCCACCTTCAATACTGAACCAACCTGTCCATGGGTCAATTATCCGTCCGTAAAAGTCTTTTACTGAGTTAAACCCTTTTTCGGTGGCATCCATCTGAAACATAAACTCGCCCACTTTAATTGAATCGCCGTGCTTATTTACTATTTCATGCTGCCAGGTTAATCTGAACCTGCCCCGGCGAACCAAAAACCGGTTGTTGGCAGCCGCGGGAAAATTGCCGCCCTGAACTGAAGAAACACCTGCAGTATCAGCGCGTTGCCATTCTACCTGGGCATAGGCATCAAACCTAAAATCGCGTAATACATTTAATATCAGGTCTATTTTTTTAAAACGTTGTTCAAGACGAGCTGAATCGGCCGCATAGTTCTGGGCGCTTCCTGTTAATGTAAGTAATAACCAAATAACTGTGGGAAGTAGCTTTTTCGTCATTTTTTATTGGTGATTAAGTTTTAGCGTGCAAATATATAAAGCCTATATACTCTACCAAATAGATAGACTAAAATATTCTGGAAAAAATTCCCCAATGCAGAATTTAGCACGTATTTAGGTTTGGTTTAAACTTTGCTTAATCCCTGTAGTCTGTATTAAAAAACAAAAACCTCCAACTTATGAAAAAGCAAATCTTAAAACTAGCCATGCTCTTAACAGCGCTTGTGGCGTTAACCATAAGCAGTTGTAAAAAGGAATCTACTACCGATGATAGCGTTGCCGCAGGCGACGCCTCCAATATATCATCAGTAATGAACACCACCGGCGATGATGCCGATAACAGTATGAGTACCAACCATACTATTTCTGGTAAAACAGAAGGCCTTTTGTTTGAACAACTTTACAATGCTACTGTAGCAATTGATTCAACTACCGGAACTGCTACTATTACCTACAACGGGACAGATTATTACGGAATCATTACCCGCACTGGAACTATCACTGTTCAATTGCTTGGTTTTCCTGCAGTACATTGGAAAGATGCAGGCGCTACTTTGCAATTAACCTATAACCTTACCGCTACCATTAACGGGCTTACTTATAAGTTTACCGGCACCCATTATATCGAAAATGTAAATGGCGGGCTTGCCTACCAGGTTATGGATGGCCTTACACCGGGTATTACCGTAGTGCGCAAGCATACCTGCAATAATGATAATATTACTTTCCCTGATGGTTCGCAAAGACTGTGGAGCTTTAACCGGGTAAGGACATTTAGCAACCCCGGCGGGATTAATCCAACTATCACATTGTCTGGCGATTCTACTATTAACGGCGTATTAAACGTGGCTCAATGGGGAACAGACAGGGTTGGCGAAGCATTTTATGCGGCTATACCAACAACCATTTCAAGCGACTTTGCCTGCGGCTTTTTTCACCCAACAGTTGGTGAACACGTTCACCACGTAGCCAACAGGACCATTACAATTGTATATGGTGTTGACCAGAACGGCGTGCAGCATACAGGAACCGGATGTGCTTATGGTTATCAAATGACCTGGACTAAAGGCTCAAAATCTTACACCCAGGTATTTCAGTATTGATTAATTTCTGGCTTTACACGATAGAGAAAATCCTGCCCGTTCCGGGCGGGATTTTTTTATGAGGGCATTGATTCAGCCTTTTTAGGGCAATTCATAAAAAAGCGAAAGAAGTGACTCTTTTATCTTATCCGTTTTAATAGTTTGTATAGCTTTGCAGCATATCAAGATTTAAGAAACAGATGTTTAAGTGTTCGTCCAGATTTTTAAACCCCCTGCACAAAGTAAGTTTGTTGCTGGGGGTTTATGCGCTGCACCTTTTCCTGTTTTTAGGATTAACTGTTTTTTCCACCTCGTCGTTTGCAGGGCAAAGTAACTTCCGGATTCCAACAGGCAGTTCGCATGCTAATCATGACCCTGCTTCGGTTGAATGCAGGTCTTTATTTAAATATGATGATTCTAAGCAAGAGGTTAGAGTTGCGCATTTTCCTATAGCAGCTGAATTTCATACTGCCTCATATTGTAATATTTCCATCGGGTCGCCGGTTAATAACGCACCCCATCCTCCTAAACTCTCTGACGAAGTCATAAAGCGTTATCGTTTGCTCGGAGTGTTTTTAATTTGATTTTCCTCCTCGTATGATCAGCGCGTTCAACGCTGCTGGTTATCTGCAATCTTAGGTTGCATTCCTTTTTCAATCGTGTAAAAAATAAATCTGTATGAGCGCTTTTAGAAGAAAAGGGTTTTTGCTTATTGTAATCTGTAGTTTGGTTTTGTTTAAGCCTGCATTGGCGCAGACAACTAACGGTTCAATGTCGCTGCAAGACCTTTTGAATAATATGCAGAGCAATTATGAATTGCTGAAATACCAGGGCAGTTTGGTAAAGGCCAGCGAGGCACAAAAGAAAGCAGTTTCTTATGATCGTTTGCCGCATTTAAATACCATGTTGCAGGCTACAGTAAACTCGGTTAATAACCAGGAGGGGGCTTATCAATCGTATGGCGTTATCCCTTCAATAATTAGTGGCGTAAGAGCACAGAGTAATTTGGGTGCGGTTTCGGGCGATGCTGCATTTGCGGGATTAAACTGGGAGGCCGTAAATTTTGGAGCGTATAAGGCCAATGAAAACCTGGCGAAGCAAAATATGCTGGTTCAAATGAATACCCTGGCCTCTACGCAATATGACGTTGATGGGTATGCCGCGGCCTATTACATTGAGTTGGTAAGGCAATTTCAGTTGCAAAATGTGCAGCAGGATAATGTTAACCGGCTGCAACAACTAAAAACTACCATTGGTGCCCTGGTTAACAGTGGGGTGCGGCCAGGTGTAGATAGCTCAGTAGCCTCGGCAGAGTTGTCGAAATCTATTGTTGGGTTATACCAGGTGCAAAAAAACCTGGCACAAACTAAAGTCCGGTTGTCAACTTTAACAGGATTGTCTACCGGGCAATTAAATGCTGATACCTCAGCTGTAAATAAGGTGAATAGTGATGGAATGAATTTGGTTTTTAACGCGGTAGCAGATACGGTGCATCATCCTTACATCACCTTATTTACCTCCATTTACGACCGCAGTAAAGCGCGTTTGCAGCTTGAAAAAAAAAGTTATTATCCAAAAGTATTTGTTGATGCTGATGCCTGGGTCAGGGGCTCAAGTTTAAGTGGCACCGATCAATATAACAGCGATTTGCTACAAGGGTACCAACCAAACCGTTTCAATTACCTGGTAGGCCTTACCATGACTTATGACATATTTAACGTTGCCCACAAAAGGTTAAACTCTTCTGTTTACCGGTATGAAATGGACGCAGCTTATCATCAGCTGCAGAACGAAAAAGTCAACTTAAACAGCGATGTGCAGCAAGCCCTGCTTGAAAAGGATTTTGAGTATAACCGGTTGGTTGAAACCAAACATGAGCTTGATGAGGCTGCAACAGCTTACAACCAGCAGTTAAGCTTATACAAAAACGGGCTTTCATCTATTATTGAATTAAATACTGCACTTGATTATTATATACAGGCGCAGAAAGATTATGTGGAAGCCAATGTGGGCTTAATGAAAAGTGTAATTAATTATTCACTGGTAACCAACACGTTTACCGCGTTGGTTCAAAACCTAAAATTATAAGCCATGAACATAGTTAGCGTGGCGTTAAAACGCCCCATAACCTTTGTGGTTATTTTTCTGAGCCTGCTTATATTTTCAATTATCAGCCTTACAAAAATTTCCATCGATATATTTCCCAAGCTAAACCTGCCTGCTATTTATGTTATTGAGCCGTACGGAGGTATGTCGGCCAAACAGATGGAGGGCTATTTTTCTACCGGGTTGCAGGATTTGTTTTTATATGTAAATGGAGTAAAAACCATTGAAAGCAAGAACATACAGGGCCTTACCTACATGAAAATTACTTTTTACGAAAACACCAATATGGCCGAAGCTACCAGCCAGGTGGGAACATATGCTAACCGGGCGCTCAAATTTTTTCCGGAGGGGGCTTTGCCTCCTTTGGTGGTTCGCTTTGATGGTTCATCGCTGCCGGTAGGGGAGCTGGTGTTTTCAAGCCCCACCAAATCGCTGAACGAAATATATGATTTAGCGAGTACCCGCATCAGGCCCATGTTTGCTACGGTGCCTGGTCTTTCGGCAACGCCGGCTATGGGCGGTACTTCCAGGACTGTAGTGGTAAATGTTGACCCGGAGAAGTTACGCTCGCTGAGCATAACGCCCGATGAAGTTGTGCAGGCTGTAGCAAAGGCTAACGTAATGGGGCCTTCTGGTAATTTAAGGGTTGGCAATATTATGTATTTAACCACCGATAATGCCCTGGAACAAAAGGTAGAAGACTTTAGTAAAATACCTGTAAAAACTGATGGAGACAGAACCGTATTTGTTGGCGACCTTGGAAAGGTTGCCGATGCAGCCGATGTAACGGTGGACTATGCTTTAATAAATGGCCGCCGCTCAATTTATATACCCGTTGTAAAAACAGCCGATGCCAGTACCTGGCAAGTTGTAAAAGACCTGAAGGCCCGCTTGCCCGAAATGCAAAGCCTGTTACCCGGGGATGTAACCATAAAATACGAATTTGACCAAAGCGAGTTTGTAATTAAGGCGGTTGATAGTTTAATAAGCGAGGGTATTATTGGCGCAGTGCTCACCGGTTTGATGGTGATGCTTTTTTTGGGTGACCTGCGCAGTTCGCTAATTGTAATTGTAACAATACCTGTTTCTATTATGATAGGTGTGTTGCTGCTAACACTGGCAGGGCAAACCATTAATATTATGACACTTAGCGGCCTCGCCCTGGCAGTGGGAGTTTTGGTTGATGAAGCCACTGTAACCATTGAGAATGTGCACCAGCATTTTGAAATGGGGAAGGAGAAAAAGCAAGCCATTTACGATGCTTGTGTGGAAATATCATTTCCAAAACTTTTGATACTGTTATGCATACTGGCCGTATTTGCCCCATCGTTTATGATGACCGGGGTTCCAAAGGCTATGTTTCTTCCGCTGTCGCTGGCAATTGGTTTTTCTATGATTGCTTCTTACAGTATTTCGCAAACCATTGTTCCTGTTTTATGTAACTGGGTACTGACTGAGCACAAAGTACATTCATATCATAAACCGGAGGAGAAAGGCTGGGCGGGAGAACTGGAAGGTGACCTGGAAGCAAAGGAGCATAAAAGCCAACTTCCACACGGGTATGATAAAGATAGTTTCTTCAACAGAATGAAGGCAAGGTTCACTGATACCCTGGAGACTTTAATGCATAATAAAAAAAGAAATGCGGTAATCTACCTGGTTTGCATGATAGCGCTTGCAGGACTGGGCTTTGTTTTTATTGGCAAAGACCTGATGCCTAAGGTAAACAATGGCCAGTTTCAAATGCGGCTGAAAGCGCCCGGGGGTACCCGGCTTGAGCGGACCGAAGAAAAGGTGCAGCAGGTGCTGGCTATTATTGATAGCACTGTTAAGGGGCACGTAGAAGTCACTTCGGCATTTGTTGGGCCGGTTTCGTCCAATTATGCCACCAGCAATTTGTATGTGTTTAATACCGGTAGTGATGAAGCTGTAATACAGGTTGATTTGGATGATAAGTATAAAATTAAAACCGATGACCTTAAAGAGGCCTTGCGCAAAAATATACATGCACTTATTCCTGATGTGAAGATAGATTTTGAGCCTATTGACCTTACCGAAAAGGTAATGAGCCAGGGCGCGCTGAATCCTATTGAAGTAAGAGTAGCCGGGAAGGATATGAAGGAAATAGAAGGCTTTGCCGATTCGCTGCTGATTAAAATGCATCAAATTCCATTTTTGCGCGATTTGCAGATTCAACAACCGCTGCATTATCCTACTGTGCAGGTAATACTGGACCGGTATAAGATTTCGCAGTTTGGATTGAGTGTTGAACAGGTTTCACAGTCGCTTACCTCGGCTACTTCATCAAGCCGTTTCATCAATAAAAACCTGTGGCTGGATAGTAAGAATGCCTATACCTACCAGGTGCAGGTTGAAGTGCCCGAGTATATCATGAGCCAGATTGATGACTTAAAGGAGGTAGCCATTGTAAAAGGGCACAACCGGCCTAACCTGGGCGATGTGGCTGAGTTTAAGGTTACCACAACCCCTGGCGAATATGACCGAAGTGGGCCGCGCAGGTATTTAACTATTGGGGCAGATATTTCGGGTAAGGATTTAGGTACGGCATCAGTTGCAGTTGAAAAGGCTGTTGCGGCAATGGGCACACCGCCCAAGGGCGTTAAGGTTGAAGTAATGGGTTTATCATCTTTGCTTACTGAAACGCTGGATAGCCTGCAGGTTGGGTTGATGTTTGCTGTAATGGTTATCCTTCTTTTACTGGCTGCTAATTTTGAGTCATTCCCCGTTGCATTAACTGTGGTGAGCACCGTGCCGGCTGTAATCCTGGGTTCACTGCTGGCATTGTTTTTAACTGGTTCAACCCTCAACCTGCAATCATACATGGGTATGATTATGAGTACCGGTGTATCGGTGGCCAATGCCCTGTTAATTGTTACCAACGCCGAACGCTTACGCCTTGAAACAAGGGATGCACAGCAGGCGGCAGTTATCAGCGCTTCAGTCCGCTTACGGCCTATTATTATGACCAGTATGGCCATGGTAGTGGGTATGATACCCATGGCATCGGGCCTGGGTGAAGCCGGGGAGCAAACTGCCCCGTTGGGTAGAGCGGTTATTGGTGGATTAATAGCTTCTACTTTTGCAGCCCTGTTTATTGTTCCGCAAATATATGCCTGGGTAAGGGGCAAGGCATCTTTTAAAAGCACATCGTTATTACCTGAAAATTAAAATAATAGCATAACCCAAAATATATGAGAAACATACTTGTTATAATCGTTGTATTTTTTTTAGCATCATGTAGTAATAACCGCCCGGTTGATTTAACGGCCAAAGCAAATGTGGCAGACAAAAAAGTTGTAACTGTGCCAATAGAAAAGGGTTCATTAAACTCAGTTATAAAGCTGCCCGGCCAGTTAAAACCTTTTGAGGTGGTGGACATTTACCCCAAGGTAAATGGCTTTGTAAAGGAAATGTTTGTTGACCGGGGCAGCCTGGTGCACCAGGGCCAGGTATTGATGACCTTGGAGGCCCCTGAAATTGACCAGCAATACCAGGCCGCTTTAAGCAAAATGCTGCAGGCACAGGAAACCCTGAATGCCAGCCGCGACCGGTACTTGAGGCTTAGCACGGCGGCCAAAACCCCCGGTGCAGTTTCGGAACTTGATTTGGTTAACGCGCGTGCAAAATATGAGGCCGACAGCGCATTTGGCCAAAGTGAAAAAGCCAATGTTAACGCCGCTCAGACTTTAAAGGATTACCTGGTTGTAAAGGCCCCTTTTGATGGAGTGATAACAGAGCGCAACGTGCATCCGGGAACGCTTACCGGCCCTAATTTTAAACAGGAAGGGAAACCTTTATTAAATCTTCAGGATATTAATAAACTTAGGCTTGAAGTGTTTATACCCGAAGAATATGCTGACAAGGTGGATATGAGCGATAAACAAATAACGTTTACAACAAACGCCTTGCCCGGGCAGACTTTTAAGGCTGATATAGCAAGAAGTGCGAATTCGTTAAGTGATAATTACCGGTCGGAAGCTGTGGAGGCGGATGTAATAAATAAATCCAATACGTTTAAACCGGGCATGTATGTAGAAACCGGTTTGAAGGTAAAATCGCAGATACAATCTTTTTCAGTGCCAACCACAGCCATTATCACCTCTACCGAAAGGAAATATGTAATTGTGGTTGATGGTGGCAAGGCCCGTTTTGTGAATGTTAAAGAAGGGATTTCGGATAAGGGAATATCGGAAGTATTTGGTTCGTTTACCGGCGCAGAGATTATTGTAAAAAACGGTAATAACGAAATTAAAGAAGGCGATACTTTATAGGAAGCAGAGATTACATCCGTTTCAAAGGTGTAATCTCTGTCCCTGAATTCAGCATTTATCTCAACAATGTAACCGTGCCTTTATATGCGCGCGAGGTATTATCTTCAAACACGATGCGCAGGTAATAACTGTAAACGCCCATGGGTGCTGCTTTACCTTTAAAGGTTCCGTCCCAGCCGCCATTTTCATCGTGGCTTTGATAAACTTTTTCACCCGAGCGGTCGAATATTATCCAATCGAAATAAAGGGCCTGTGTGCAGTATGCCTGTAAAATAGCATTGGCATTTCCCGTGCCGGGGGTAAAGGCGTTGGGTATAAATACTTCCGGAACCGGATAAATGGTTATATAATCTGTTTTGATGGCAGAGTCAATGCATCCGAATTGGTTTGAAGCCACCAGTGTAACAGTGTATACACCCGGGGCTTTATAAATATGCGAGGGAGACTGGAGGCCTGATGAAAGATTATCGCCAAAGTTCCAGCTCCAGATAGTTGAATTAGAAGAGTAATTGGTAAATATTACCGGGTCGCTGCTATCGTTAAATGAGGTAAGCGGATTAGCAGAAAATACGGCATTAACCGGAGGGAAGATAAAATCAGGCAGGGTCAGAGAATCAAAGCATGAACCTAGCTGTGCTATGAGCGTTACCTTGAAAGTATCAGAAGTTAAATAGGTATGTGTTGGATCCTGTTGGGTTGATGTATTCCCATCACCAAAGTTCCAAACGTAAGTATCGCCCGCAGGTGTTGAAGTATTGCTAAAGGTTACCGGCGATCCTGCGCAGGCTGAAACAGGCTGAAACTGCGCCGTTGGATTTGGGCTAACAGTTACAGTAACCGAAGTATCGGCACTGCAATTATTGGCATCGGTAACGCTAACCTGGTAAGTGGTAGTTTGTGTTGGGTTGGCAACCGGGTTGGCAATGCTGGCATTGCTTAATCCTGTAGCCGGTGACCATACATACGTAGTGCCGCCGCTTGCAGTTATTTGTGTGCTGTGACCTGAACAGATATTAGGAGAAGCGGGAACAACGGTAATAGTCGGTAACGGATTTACGGTTAGTAAAACGCTATCAAAACCAGGACATCCGGAGTTGGGGTCAATATAGGTATAGGTTAAATAATGAGGCCCCGAACCTGCCATAGAAGGGTCAACGGTACCGGTTGGGCTGGTAACTCCTGCGCCGGTCCAAATACCGCCTGCGGGTGTAAAGCCTGTGAGCGTAATTGGGGCAGCATCAATACACAAAGGTCCGGGGTTACTACCGGGGTTAACTGCCGGGGCAGGGTTAACGGTAGTTGTAATTGTATCACTCGGTATACTTGGGCAACCGTTATCAACGGCTACCACCGAAACACTGCTTCCATTGGCTAGGGTGTTGGTAGTATAGGTTGTTGAAGGGCCATCCTGCACCAGGGCGCTGCCGTTATAGAACCGGTAAGCGCTATCGCCAGCCGGTGTGGCGGATGCTGTGAATGTTATTGGTAAACCCTGACAAACAGAATCGCTTGGCGCTGCACTGCTGGCCATGGTAACTGTTGGTGTAGGCCTTACGGTTAAACCCAGGTTTGCTATGGGTGGGTTAGGGCATCCATTTAAGTAGGCTATTACCTTAATTGAATCGTTATTATTAAAGCCTGTTGTGGTGTAGGTATTAATACTGCTATCCTGCACCGAAACCCCGTTTACCCAAAACTGGTAAGCGGTTAGCCCCGCGGGTGTAACCGTAACTACATCGGTGTTTCCCTGGCAAATGTTGGTGCTAGCCAGTGCATCCTGTATAATGGGGGTTTGCAATATTACAACCGGGTCGAGATTGCTGGCCGGACTTGGACATCCGTTTTTAGTAGCAATAACACTCGGGTTGTTTCCTAAACCCAATGCGTTGGTAATCCATACATTTGAAGCACCTGTTTGCTGGGTTGAAGAGCCGTTTGAAAAGCCGTAAGAATCGTAACCCGGTGTGGCAGTAAATGTAATGGTATCGCCGGCACAACTGGTATCATTAGGCGTGGAGTTGGTAAGCGTTGGCGCTGCCGGTATTGGATTGACCAAAGGGTGAATGGTAGCGCTTGGATTACTATAACAAACACCCAAAAAGCCCAAAACAGTTACGCTATCGCCTGGTTGAAGAATGTTAGTGGTGAATGTGTTGTTATTGCTGGTATCTACCGGAATATCATTTATAAAATACGTGTATTTAGTATAGCCGGTTGTAGCCGTAAACGTAATCTGGCTTCCTGCGCAGATGGTATCGGGCGAAGCAGCCAGTGATACATTAAGTGTACTGCTGTTAACTGTAAATGTGATTGAATCTTTTACAATACCACAGCATGGAGTAGTTACATATACAGAAACCGTATATGTGCCGGGAATAGTGAATACCGTAGATGCTGTTGAAGCAGTTGCACCCGAATCAACCGGTGGGAAAGATGCAGCCCCGAAATCCCAAACATATTTGCTACCCTGAAGGGTAGTTGTAAAAGTATCCGGACAACCGTTAATAGGAGGATTAGCGGTTTGCGTAATACTGTTGCCCACAGTTTGAGTGGTGAAAATATCTACAAAATCAGTAAATGTAGTTCCCGCAAAGGTGATGGTTTGTCTTCCCACAGCACTATAGCTAACTGCAATAGGCCCGGTGCCGTTTCCGGTAGCCGGTGTTGCATTTGTTCCGAAATTCCATGCCCCTGGTGTTGGTGAGGTGAAAATTGCCTGAGCGTTAGTACAACCAGAGTTTTGAACAGCAATTACAGGAGGATTACCAGGAACAGAAGTAATGTTACTTTGGGTAACCGGAGTTCCTCCGTTTTCGGATAATGCCATCGTTAAACCGGCTGCACCCGGGCCACCGGGACCGCCGCCACCGCCAATTCCACCATCACCACCTTTACCCCCAGTACCACCGGTACAATCGGGATTTCCAAGCCCGCCGGGGGCGCCCAAACCATTTGCACCACCTGTGCCTCCGGGGCCTCCGGGGCCACCCGCACCGGGTGCGCCGGGTATAAGTGCGCAATCAACAATATTTCCACCGGCACCATTGGTGAACAGAAAAATAGCAAAAGAGCCTCCGCCACCAGTGCCACCAGTACCTCCCTGGCCACCAAAACCACCACCGCCGCCGCCGCCGCCCGAGCCGCCATAATCGTCAAGGCCACCTAATTGCTGGCCTCCGCCTGCGCCGCCTCCACCACCGCCACACCCGGGCGAACCCGCTGTGCCAGCAGTACCCGGTGCGCCGGGTACAAAATAACCTGAAGCCGTTGTACCCGCAGGGCCTGCGGCCCCGGTTGCGCCGGCAGCCCCGGCGCTGCCGTTACCTCCGTTACCACCCGCGGTGGTACTTCCACAGCCCGGATTTCCGAATGTGCAGCCTAATGAGCATGGTGTTCCGCTTCCGACAGCGCCTGCCGTACCTGCACAACCTGCTGCACCGCCACCTGCTCCGGCTGCATCCGCTACTCCTTGAGAACTGGGATTGTATTCTGTTACGCTACCACCCTTGCCACCGGCGTTACCACCGGTGCCACCGGCTCCGCCCGGGTCCGGACCTGGTTCGGTTAAGCCATTGGTTCCTGTACTTCCATTTGCACCGGGTAGCCCATTTGTGCCAGTTGCACCTGCCAGCCCCGGTGAACCTGCACCCGGGCTAACATTGCATCTTACAATGTTATAATTACTACAGGCGGCAAGATAAATGCCGTAATCTGAATTGCTGTTTCCGGGGGCATCGGCCACTTGTATGGTGAGGTCCTGTAACCGGAAACCCGAAACTGCATTCCCGATAATGGCCACTAACGCATTAGCCGGCGAGGGTAAAACATTTGTATTGTCTTTAATTATAATGGTTGGAGTGGCGTTGCTTTTTATCCATGTTACGGGGTCAAAACCCCCTTCAATAATTTCATTGTTAACCAGTTGAATGGGTGTGCTGATGTTATAAGTTCCGCTGGCCATCCAAATCCGGTTTGTTGTGCCGCTCAGTTGGGTAAAAGCATAGGCCAGACTGGCGGGGGTGGCTTTGGTTCCTGAGCCAGCGGCGGCAGAGCCTGTTGGTGTAACATAAATAATGTTGCATTGTGCCAGGGAGGTAGCAAATGATGCCAACGTTAAAAAACAACCTAAAAACCATTTGTTGAAGTTCATCTTCATAGCGTAAAATTGTCCAGAAATAAAAGTAACAAAACTAACTTACAATATAAGATGGCGAATATGGCTATCAAGTTGCGGGTAGCCAAACAATTATTTCAACAATTGCCAATAACTAATAATTGGTTATTAATCAGGTGCTAATCCCTTATTCTTTTACAAACCTTACAAACGAAACGGCATTGTCGTATTTGTCGTATGAACGCAGGATGTAGATGCCTGGTTTGAATGAATCGGAGGATATCTGGTTAGGGTCCTTTACAAATTGCTTGTAAAGCTCATTTCCGTCGAGGTCGAATATCTTGATATAAACAAGATCGTTACCTGTTTGGCGTAACTGGTTAAGCTTGTTTTTTAATGGGTCGATATAAACATTCCGAAGGTTATCAGAGGTTATCTGTGCTATAAAGGTAATGTTGGAACCTATACTCCACAGCTCACGGCCATGGGTATCATCGTTGGCGCTGAAAAAAAGTGTGGTATCGTTCCTGAAGAAATTACTAGGTTCTGAACCACAGGAGCCAGTGCAAATTTCTTTGAGCATAAGGGTACCTTCGGGCGTGCCGTCTGAGCGCCAAAGCTCCATGCCGGTATCGCCTGAATCGGTTGTAAAATAAATATAACCGGTATCGGCAAACAGGTTTTTAAAGTTTTGAATGCCGGTTTTATTCGCAACAAAAATGTGGGTTCCGGTATCGCTGAGGTCGCTTATCCATAGCTGAGGGCGTTTAACGCTGTCGCTGGCTATAAAATAAATCCTGTCATGCAGCGCAACCGGTTTTTCGGGGTCGCTTCCTTCTTTACCGGCCCGTATATCTTTAATAAGTGTAGTACCCGGCCCGGTGCCATCGCTTTGCCATAGTTCTTTACCCGAGGCTTTGGTATTGGCCGAAAAAACGAAGTGGTCTTTTAATACGCAAAATTTAAGAGGCAGTGCATCAGACTTACCGGGGTTGATATCTTTAACCAGGGTTGTACCCTCCGGGGTGCCATTGGTTTTCCAGAGTTCGGAACCGTTATCGAGATTGTAGCCGCTGAAATAAATTTCGCCGTTGAATTTTATATAAGGAATT
>CAISWS010000222.1 GCA_903889265.1 uncultured Bacteroidota bacterium | reverse complement strand
GTCAACTTCCATTAGCTCGTAGGCCTCGTCTTTTATCTTTCCGTCTTCGATAATAATATCCAGCTTGGCAATAAATGATGCGAATGAACCCGGTTCAGTAACCTGGCTGTATCTCCCCTTTAACGGTTGTCTGATACGCTCGTGCGTATCCGCACCAAACACATAATCAACGCCTTCAACAAATGACTGATTAGCCAGGTTGAGTTGTTGAGCTAATCCCATATGTGTTAGCGCAATTACCAAATCACATTCTTCCTGTTCGCGCAGTATCCTTATGTATTTGGCAATGTTCTTTTCCGGTTGACTGAATTTGATACCATAACTATAAGCCGGCGATTGCCTGATAGGGGTTAAGGGATCATTATATCCCAGGAAACCAATTTTAAGTCCTCCCAGGTAAAAAGTTTGATACGGTGGAAAAATCAAATCACCGGTTTCTTCATGAAACATATTACCGCAAACTTTGGGTGCATGGTACGCCCCCATGTCTTTTATCAGCATTTTTTTGCCATAAACAACTTCCCAGTTGCCGGGCAATACAAGGTCGTAATTAATGTTATTCATTAAAGGAATCAGTGCCTGCCCTTCGGACAAAGCTGCAATGGCACTACCCTGAAAACAATCGCCCCCGTCCATCAGCAAGGTGTTCGGGTTTTGGTGCCGCAGCTCGTTTACCATTGTTTTAAGGTGCGCAAAGCCTCCGCGTTTTTTAAAAACCGATTTGCCATCTTCCCAAAAAAACTCGTCATGCACTGTTACCTGCCCGTGTATATCGGCGGTGTGCAGCAGGGTAACGCGTTGCGCTTTACCGCTTTTAACGGCTTGGCTGGCAGCCATCTCTTCGCCCTTTCCTTTTTCTTCCATGCCATAGGTGGCAACCGGTATCAGGCCCATACCAACGGTAGCCGCTCCCAGCGTTTTAATAAAATCCTTACGCGATTGGCCGGTGGCCCTTACAAGTTCTTCGCAACTATTACAGGAGCATGTATTGGAATGTTTATGATGGGAGGACATGGGTTTCTTTTATTTATGCTGATGCTCTTTTTTGAAAGCTACAATAGGTAAAAATGGCCCGTATTTATGTTGATGCTCACTAAAACTATCCACATAAGGCCCAAAAGGATGGTCAACCGGTTTAGTGGAAATTTTGGGCCAGTCCTTCGAAATATCCTTCACCGGCCTTGGCTGTGCGTTTACAAAAGATGCAACATCCCAGGCCTCTTCATCGCTTAACTGCGGGCTGGTATAATCTGCACCAAAGGGCATATTTGATTTTACGTAACCGGCTAAACGCGATAAGCGGAATAAGCCGGCAGCCATGGTATAACTATGCGGCCCCCAAAGCGGCGGATATTGATAAGTAATATTATCCATGTTTAATTTCCCTTCGCCGTTAGCTCCGTGGCAAACGGTGCATTTAGCTACATATACAGCTTTTCCTTTTTCCGGGTCCGCGGCCCGGTCCAGGTAAGCAAGCTCCGTAAGCCCGCTGCCATTGGGTTTGGTCCCTTTGGGCACGTCTTTTCCCAGCCAGAGTATATAGGCTTTTATGGCCTGCATTTCGTGGCTGGTGGTGTCAAGTGCATGTCCGGCCAGGCTACGCTCAACACAGTCATTCACTCTTTTGTAAATACTTTCCATGGAGCCGGAGCGGTCGCGGAACTTCGGATAGTTGGCCGCTACAGCGCTGTAATTATTCCCAAAGGGTTTTGTCCCCGCAAGCAAATGGCAGTTTTGGCAATTCATTCCGTTAGATAAATGCGCAACAGTTCCCTTAGGGCCGAGGTAAAAGGCGGTATTTTCTATTAATTTTTTTCCGTATTTTATTAATTGGTCAGTGTCTGAGTTTCCGAGGATGCTGGTATCCGGCGCTGTCCATAATTCCGCTTGCTTTTTTTGTTCAGGTACTGATTGTTCAACAGCACTGCTACCGGTTGGCTTTTGGTTGCAGTTAGTTAACAGCATTAAAACCATCAGTGCTGCCAGGCCCGGAATAATGCAGTGTTTATATCTGAAGTTTTCTAAGATGGATTGCATATAGGCCTGAAAGAAAGCACTTTTCCTAAAATTAACGAAGCGGTAAAACCAGCGGTTTAAGTATCACACTCCTAACCTGTAAAAACCAACGGTAGTTAAGCCCTAACGTAATCTGACGAACTCTCAATAATTTCGGCCATATCGCCCTCTATGGTTTTTGCCCCGCTTCTGTAGCTTTTGGTGCGCATAGGTGTTATTTTGATATTTGATATTTCATCCAGATCGCACAAATACCAGTTATCCTTTGAATCGGATATGCTTGGCGGGAAACTTTTATAACAACGCAACATCATTTTGTTGGTTTCTTTATGCATACCCAAAACAATAGGCTCAGCCACTAACTGCTGCGTACCCTGATAGGTAAAGGAAACAACTGATCTTCTTCTTATTGCCCTGGCGAGGGTTTCGGCTGTAGTGTTGATTTTTTGACCGGATTCCATAAAAATAATTAATTATTGGTATGTTATAGGCGAAACGTATGCCACGTAAGGCCCCGGGGGAGTTTTACGAATATAGCACATCAACTTAAAGCAAGCTATTTTTTGGCCATTTTTTTCTTGTTAAACATGGCCAGTTGTAATGCCGGGAAACCCGCAATGCCATTGCGTTTGGAGGTATTGGCTGATTTTTTTGGGCAGACATTGAAAATCATTGTTTTACCTGCCTGTAATTATGGCTCCAAAGGAAACGCGAAATACGGTTGGCCCACCAGTTTACCCGTGTTTCATCCCAGCTGGGCGACATATGATGAATTAATTCATGAACAATGGTATTGAGATACTCATAGGGCTTCTGCCGCGGATCAACCAGAATATTGAAATTTTCGTAGTCGGCCATCCCCACTGCTTTCTCTCTCCCTAATTTTACTTCTACAACTTTGAGTTTTCTTTTTGGTTTCATACCTACCGCAACAACCAGTTTTACCATAAGTTTTCTGGCTTTGAATATTAATCCCAAAAAAAAATATCCTGTTGCTTTTGGCTATTTCAAAACCCCTGATTTGACCCGGTTTTGCGGTAAAATTGCCAAACTGGAAAATTCCATTGTCGAAAAGGACAATCCTGAGTAGTCATGCCTTTTTGTTAAAATTGTACTGGTATTTTTGCAAAACCATCCGGCAGGATTTGTCGCCGGTTAAATCAGGTTTTTATTCGGCCGGGTTCAAAAATGAAATTTCAGGCGCTGATTAAAGTGAGCTTTTGATCATTGAGCTTTGTGTTACAATCAGGTCACTTTGAATATCTTTCTGGTATAAACCACCGGGTAAAAGTTTGTCATTGTTCATAAACCTTATTTCCGATGGTATATATTTGCCCAACATGAAACACTGGAAAAGATATACCATTACCGCAGCATTGCCTTATGCCAACGGCCCCAAGCACATAGGGCACCTGGCCGGGGCCTATTTGCCGGCCGACATATATGTAAGATACCTGCGCCTTAAAAAGCGCGATGTACTGTTTGTTTGTGGCAGCGATGAACACGGTACTGCCATAACCATGCAGGCTATGCAGGAAAACACTACCCCGCAGGCTATTATTGATAAATACCACGTTTTGGTAAGAGATAGCTTTGAGAAGCTGGGTATTTCGTTTGATATATACCATCGTACCAGTTCTCCCCTTCATCACGAAACGGCTCAGGAGTTTTTCCTTGATTTCTACAATAAGGGTTTGTTTAAAGAAATAACCACCGACCAATATTTTGATGAGGAGAAAAAAATCTTTTTAGCCGATAGATATATTACCGGTACTTGCCCTAATTGTGGTTACGAGCGGGCATATGGCGATCAGTGCGAGCATTGTGGTAAATCGCTTTCCCCTTCCGATCTGATTAACCCACGCTCTACCCTTAGCGGTTTAGCGCCGGTGTTAAGGCCAACCAAACACTGGTATTTGCCTTTAAACGAGTATGAGCCCTGGTTAAGAACATGGCTGTTGCGCGACCATGCCAAGGATTGGAAAACCAACGTATACGGCCAATGCAAAAGCTGGATAGAAGGCGGCTTGCAACCCCGTGCTATGACACGCGATGGCGAATGGGGTATTAAAGTTCCCTTGCCGGATGCTGAAGGTAAGGTGTTGTATGTTTGGTTTGATGCTCCCATCGGGTACATTTCGGCTACCAAGCAATGGGCGCTGGACAATAATAAATTGTGGGAGTTATACTGGAAAGACTCAGACACCCGCTTAGTGCATTTTGTAGGGAAAGATAATATCGTTTTTCATTGCATTATCTTCCCGGTTATGCTGCACATGCATGGAGACTATATAGTGCCGGACAACGTGCCTGCCAATGAGTTTTTGAACCTGGAAGGCAACAAAATGAGCACCAGCCGCAAGTGGAGTGTTGAAATGCACGAGTATCTGGAAGATTTTCCGGACAAAGTGGATGAACTGCGTTATGTGCTCTGTTCTATTGCCCCTGAAACCAAAGATTCGGAATTTACCTGGAAGGATTATCAAACGCGGGTAAACAGCGAGCTTGTAGCCATTTTGGGCAACTTTGTAAACCGGGTGATGGTACTTACTGAAAAATATTTTGAAGGCAAGGTGCCCAAAGCTCCAGAAAATGCTGAACTAAAGGTATTTGTAACAGGTCAGCGCGATAAAATTTCAGAATCTCTTGAAAACTTCAAATTCAGGGAGGCGCTTACTGAAATGATGAATATTGCACGCCATGGCAATAAGATGCTTACGGAAAAAGAACCATGGAAAACCTTTAAAGAAAACCCCGAAGCCACGGGAGCGGTTTTGTATGATAGCTTACAGATAATTGCCAGTATGGCTATTTTATGCGAGCCATTTTTGCCATTTACTTCCAGGAAACTGTTTGGCATGTTAAACCTCGACGCCAAAAATTTCTCATGGGCGGATGCGGGCAGGCAAGAGTTAATACCTTCGGGCCATATGTTGGGCAAGGCGGAGTTGCTCTATCAAAAAATAGAGGACGAAACCATTCAAAAGCAGGTTGACAAATTGCATCATGGAAAAACAACTGATACCCTTGTAATTGAAAATAAGCCAGCCGCTTCTTTAGAAACTCCTGTTCAGGTAAGCGAAACCGAACCCGAAAAACCGGAAATTACTTTTGATGAATTTGCAAAACTTGATTTAAGGGTAGGCACTATTTTAACTGCCGAAAAGGTTCAGAAGGCCGATAAATTGTTAAAACTAACTGTGGATTTGGGATTTGAGATTAGAACGGTGGTATCGGGTATTGCTGAGTTTTTTAAACCTGAAAATATCATAGGTCAGCAGGTATCAGTGGTAGCCAATCTGGCCCCGCGAAAAATACGTGGTATTGAATCAAAGGGTATGATATTACTGGCTGAGGATGAAATGGGTGTGTTGCATTTTATACTGCCCAAAGAATTAACTAAAAATGGTAGCATCATCCGTTAGAAAAATTTACATTCGCTAAATAATTACTAAACAATAAATTCATTTTAAATGAAAACAAAAATTTACTCTTTACTCGTACTGTGTGCCGGGTTATTATTTTCCGGGCATGTAAATGCGCAATGCGGAATGCGGTATGTGGATAGTTTATTCTCTTATTCAGTTTCAACCGTAACTTATGATAGCTATGACTCCTTAATGGATATCTACCAACCCATAGGTGATACTGCCAGCAAACGTCCGGTAATGATTCTTGCACATGGGGGAACCTTTATTTCAGGGAACAAATCAGATGACCTTGCCGTAACTACACTATGTCAAAACTTTGCCCAACGCGGTTACGTTACCGTTTCTATTAACTATAGGTTAATAACCTTAGCTCAGCTACTTACGGACCAGGGAACAGGAGATACTGCTGCTATTATAACCGAAGTAATACAATCGTTAAGTGATGGAAAAGCAGCTGTAAGATATATGTCGAAGGATGCTGCAACCGCTAACTTATACAGAATTGATACCACCAAAATTTTTATTGGGGGTAATTCCGCAGGTGCTGTAATGGCCATGCATTATGGATATATCGACAGTTTACAGCAAACTACCGCGCAGCTACAGGGCATTATTAATGCTAATGGCGGACTTGAAGGTAACAGCGGTAATGCCGGGTATAATTCTAAAGTTGCGGCTGTTGTTAGTTTAGCAGGTGGATTAAATAATCCTGCCTGGGTTCAAACCGGTGGAATTCCATCATTCAACGCACAAGGAACCTCTGATGTTACTGTTCCTTATTACTGCATGGATGCCGAAAATAACCAGATCGGAGTTCGTTTATGCGGTTTAGGTTCTCTGCAACCTTATTATGATTCAGCCCATATTACTGAGTCGAGCCTGCTTTTCCCTGGCCAGCCACATGTGCCTTGGGAAACCAATCCTGCTATGATGTACTCTGTTGATTCGGCGGCAACTGCATTTTTTGTAAATGCCCATTTGGTAACTCCTGTTCAATATTGTCCGTTCAGCACAGGCATTAATAATGTTACTGCCGAAGCAAGTATCAGTTTATTCCCTAACCCGGCCACAGATGTAATAAACCTTCATTCTTCGCTTCCGGTTACCGGCATCACTATATGCGATGAAACGGGCAGGCAAGTAAGGTTTATTGGTAGCTTGAACACGGCTAATTACCAGATAAATACCACTGATTTAAGCAGGGGTGTTTATTTTGTTAAGCTTGAAACAGCTAACAGTACAGCGCCGGTAGTTAAGCGCATCGTGCTGGAGTAAAATATTTATTATAAAGAACAATCGCTGGCGGGCGCATCAAAAACTGGTTTAAGTTTTAATGCGCCTGCTGCATTTTAGTGTGGTGAGCCTCGGTATGTACCGGGCTATCTTCGCCCTATTGGGTTATTGGCTGAATTAACCTATGTCAGAATTTTCGTTGCACAGGAAAAAATATTAACCTTGTGATAACAAACAAACAACTATGATGAAAAACAGACTTTTTCTTGTTACCTGCATGCTGGTTTTTATAACCTCCCTTCAGGCCCAGTTTACTTTGAGGGTTGCCGGCGGATATTCGGGACCGGGTATTCAGAATACTGAAAACGTTCTCGGGCCCAGTATAGACCCTGCCACTCCCGCAATAGATGCTTTGGCAAATATGGCAAATATAAACGATTCGTTGCACACGTACAAACCGGTTCACGGTTCTTATGGCACAGGCGGTAATGTAAACCTGGGCCTGGGTTATATGTTTAATAGGTACATTGGGATTGATGTTGCTTTTGGTTATTCGCACAGCAGCGATATTTCTTGTATGCAGGTTCGCACATTACCGCAGCCTTTTGTGGGTTATCTTACTGCCAATATTCACAGTTACTCGTGGGCTTTGGGCGTTGCCCCTTCTATTGTAATAACAGGCGAAAAAACAGGGTGGAAGGTTTATCCTTACGCCCGCCTGGGCATTTCTTTACCGGTGGCGGGTCTTTTGGTTGATAATATTACTATAACCCAGCCAACCAACTACGCCCTTAACCAAAGCTTTACGGGGTTTTTGGGTAACCGCACTGATGTGACAATGGAAACAAAGGCAACGGTTTCTCTTGGGCTTACAGGAGTTATTGGTGTGGCATACAAGCCTTTACCTTTTATGAATGTTTTTGTGGAAATAAACGCACAATATTTAAATGTAAAGGGTAAATCGTCAACCATTACCAAGTGGAATGCCACTATTGACAGCGCAGGAACTTCACACGTTGTTAACGACCTTCCGGCAAGGGGAGTGTATAGAAACCAGTTTAACTACGTTGATGAATTAACTGCCACGTCAAACAATTCTCAGAATGCCCCGGGAGGAAACTCTATTAGTAACGCTCCTGGCACTTATAACCCCAACCAGCCCAAACAGGACCTGCGTCCTGTGGTTCCGGGAAGTAGTTTAGGGTTTAATGTTGGTGTAACCTTCTTCCTCAGTAAAAAAACTTTGAAGAAAAATACAGATAAGGATAAGCCAAAGAGTTGAGTTAGGAATTTTGGCTAATATTTTCAAAAGTGCCCGCTTTTATCGCAGCTGTGATATAAGCGGGCACTATGTTTTAATATCTTTTATTTAGCCAAAGGATTTTTTATTTTCGCCCTTCGCAATCATCTGGTCCCGTAGTTCAACGGATAGAATAGAAGTTTCCTAAACTTTTGATAGCAGTTCGATTCTGCTCGGGGCTACTAATACTGATTATCAATACTTTACGACTAAAACCCAACTCTTAAAAAAGTTGGGTTTTTTGTTTACGACAACAATACGACAACATTTTATCGTCTTATCGGCCATTTATTCAATCAGTGCGCAATGAAACTTCACCATCCATATATTTATAGCAAACACCACGTAT
>CAISWS010000221.1 GCA_903889265.1 uncultured Bacteroidota bacterium | reverse complement strand
CGGGGGGAGCTCGAATCCCCGACCTTCCCGGTTATGACCGTGACGCCCTAATCAGCTGTTCGATATATTTTCTGCTTTTATCTTATCATATAGTGCCCGGTTTTTTTTAAAGCCGGAAAAGGTATTATTCGACTACTTAAAGTGGGGATGGGTTGTTAGTACCTGTGTTTTAATTGTATGCAAAATTTTCCATTGGTATCCAAATGTAGTTGTGCAACTGCAAAGTATATTTCAGCTGGCATTAATGCTGGCTTTTTTACGCAAGGTTATGCAGCAGCGGTCGCAGTTGCCCCAGGAAGAATAAACTTCTATGAGTGCTGTTTTCTTGTTAGAACTGAGATTTTTCGCCGGAAATTATTTATCCCCCAAAATAATGGGTAGCCCATTTTTTGCTGAACCAATAACCACCACTTTGCTGTTGGATGAGGTGGCTAATTTTTCGGTGGCTTCAATGCCTTTCCATTCAAGCAGGGCGGGTGTAATGCCTGTGGTTACTATAGATTGAAAATCGCGGATACCGGCGGCTTCAACGCGTTTCCGGTCGGCCTCTTTGGTTTCTTTGAGGATAACAAAGTCCATTCGTTCGGCATCCTGCTGTGCTGAGATCTTAGCTTCAATTGAATTTTTCACTGAAACAGGAAGTTGAATATCGCGGATAAGTGCCTGCTCGGCATCAATAGCAGGGCCTTTATATCCTGCCTTTGTAACCAGTTCCTCAATAGTTGATCTCAGTTTTTCCAGGGCCAGGTGTTTGGCTTCCTCGCGCTTGGTTCCGTAGGCTTCCTGCGCTGAGTATTTTGAAAAAGCTTCTCTCATGGCGGAGCGGATAGAGGGCCTTACCACCGATTCTTCATATTCTTCACCAAATTTCTGATAAACAGTTGCGGCTGCAGCGGGAATAAGCTTGTAGGGTACAGATACTTCAATTTTAAGCGTAAGCCCGTCGGAGGAAATAACTTCCAGGGCATCGTCACCTTTTTTTTGACCTTCGTCGTTTTTAGCAGACATGGTGTAGGTTTGCGTGCGCACTGACATTTCGTGAATGACAGCAAAAGGGTTCTTAAAGTGGAGGCCTTCGCTCAGGTAACCTTCTGTATCAACTTTACCAAACACTACCTGCACTCCAACAGCACCTGATGAAACGGTAGTTACTGAACTGATTACTGCCAGTACCAGGGCTCCCGCCAACATAAATGGCACTATTACATGTTTTAAATGCTGTATGGCGGCGGCATCTTTGCCGTTAGCCATATTGGGTATGCGGAAAAATAAAGTGATAAGCGCAGCAATAACAGTTATAATTGAAAGCCAGATCATGGGTAGTTGCCACCTACTTTACTTGGTGGGCTTTTTGTGTGTGAGCGCTGAAATTTAGCTTTGCAAAGGTAGCAAAATGTTAACGAGGGCGATTAACAGATGCAAATAAATAGCTGCTTGTTCATATAAACGGCAGCCGCTTAAACCTTACCGGCAATGTTGGGTGTAGGACAAATTGCATTAGGCGGCCTTTTTAATTAATTGATTGACCTTATCCCACTGATAGCTCTTTTTAGTAGCTCTAAGGTTAACAATATATTGAGCTCCCTTTATAGTCCAGCGTTGTCCAGAAAGTTTAAGTCGCTGTTGAACCACATTTCTATGAGCAGCCTCCATAGGGCCTGAACCTATAAGCAGTCCTTTGTCTTTGTAGGTTTTGTATTGCATCCTTGATTGATTTTGTTCGTAGTATCGCAATACTGCCTCCTTTGCCTGTTGCCCGTCTTTATTTCTGGTAATAGTTCGCTCAATGGTAAGCATAACGTCTGCGACTTGATTATTGAGTAGTTTTTCCTGTTGCTCCTTCGTCCATTTTTTCCTGGCTTCCGGACAGTCCCATTGTGCCAGGGCAAAAGGTGATAGCTTTTCTACTGCATGGTAATAGTCTAATATCTGTACCGCTTCAGGATAGGTATTCTCAATCCAGTTCCATATCCATTTGGCCCCATCAGCAATACAGATTTTGTTTTTGTAATGGTCCATGTATGCTTCCATTTTACGAGTAAAAGCACCGTGTTCTCCTAAATGGGCTACGTACAAGGATTTTGTAATCGCTGAACGTTTCTCCTGTATTTTTACATGGTCCACAGCAGCAAATATTCTTCCTAGTTTTAACTCCTTCCATCCCTCTTCCCGTGTATAAACCATAGAACCATCAGCCATTACATAGATATCTCCCTGGGCTTTAACCGGGCTTTTAGCTTCCGCCTTATCAGTGATTTCTTTTGCTAATTGCTTTTCTAATTCTTCTCCATAAAATTCGCTTACCCGCTGTATCTGCCGTGCACTAATATGGATACCTAATAATTCCGATAAAAGCGATTCGCCGTCTTCAAATACCTGGCTCTGACCTAATTGACAAACGATATCCTGCAGGTAACTGCTAATGCCAAACTTGGCTTGAACCTCTGCCATCCGGTGCGTTTTCTCTACTTCAATCTTCCCAAAACAGGTATGAAGTTTTTTTTATTGCGGTTAATACTTATTTCGCCAGCACTCTTCTCCATAACCGCTCTTCCCATATTCAGTGCCCGCTTCAGTAATGCGGCTTCGTAGCTATAGCCGTCTTTTAATTTACTCTCCTCTTCAAGCCATCCATCCACTTCCATACTTAGGGCGGCCATGATTTCTTGTTTTATCTTTTCCTTTTCCATAGGGTGTTTAAACTCTAATTTCGCCCTCTTATTCCTTTAATCATTACCCTATCTCCACCAGTATAAGCCGCATTGTGCAATTTGTCCTACACCCGCAATGTTTGG
>CAISWS010000220.1 GCA_903889265.1 uncultured Bacteroidota bacterium | reverse complement strand
GTTATAATTAACGCTATTTGCCGGGCTGATAAAGAACGAAGGTGCAATCATGCTGCTTGACGATAATGATATAAGCATATCGTTAGCAACATCCCTTTGTGTTAAACCTAACTGGGCTGCCCTTACGCGGTCAACATCCACCTTAAAAGTAGGGTAATCCAACACCTGTTTAATAACCACATCCTCAACACCCGGTATGGATTTCATGCCATCGCGTAGTTTGCGGGCATACTCATACGATTTATAATAATCGGGAAACTGTATCTGCACATCAAGCGGGGCAGATAAGCCAAAGTTGAGTACCTGGCTTACAATATCGGCCGCCTGAAAATAAACAACGCAACCGGGAAAATGCTCGGCCAGGTCTTTCCGTATTTTCTTCATGTAGCCTATTGTGGGCTTGTGGCCTTCTTTTAGGGATACTGTAATTTCGGCATCCATGCCACTGGCATTATCGGTGTTAACGAAAACCATGTTGTAAGAAACCGGCACCCCTATCATGTCGTTAATGGTCTCCAACTCGGCTTTGGGTATAATTTTTTGTATTCGTCCTTCAGCCGAGTCAACAAGCTTTTCGGTTTCTTCAATACGGGTGCCTGAAGGCGAGCGGAAGTGCATTTTCATCATACCGGCATCTGTGCTGGGGAAAAAATCAGTTCCTATAATGCCCATCAGTGAAAAGGAGGCCCCAAGGGCTAAAATGACAATAGCCAGAGTGGTTTTGCGGTAATTCAGCAAGACATTCAACAGCCTGCCGTAGGCTTCCTGAAAGCGGTCGAAGTTGAGGTCGCGCCAGTTATTAAAGCGCACGGCCATTCTTCCAAAAGCATTTAAATGCGCATCGGTTACTTCTTCATGTAATGGTTCGTTTTCCATTAGCATACGGGCCAGGGTGGGCACCAGGGTTCGCGAAAGAAGGTAAGAGGCCATCATGGCAATTACCACAGCCAGAGCCAACGGGGCAAACAAAAACTTGGCAGGGCCTGTTAGCAGCACCACCGGAAAGAAAACTATACATATAGCAAGGGTTGCAACAATTGCAGGGGTAGCTATCTGGCTGGCACCATCCAAAATGGCAACAGTTAAGGGTTTGCCCATATGCCGGTTGCGGTGTATATTTTCAATCTCAACCGTGGCATCATCCACTAGCATACCTACTGCTAATGAAAGCCCGCCCAGGGTCATTATGTTAATAGTATCGCCAAGCAGGTTCAACCCAATAATGGAAACGAAGATTGACAACGGAATAGACGTGCAAACAATGATTACGCTTCGCCAGCTACCCAAAAAGAACAAAATCATAAACGACACCAGGATAGAAGCTATTATGGCTTCGCGCAATACATTGCTAATGGAACTTTTTACAAAAACAGATTGGTCAAAATCAACTTTCAGGTCCAGCCCTTCAGGCGCCGTTTCTTTAATTATGGGCAACATCGATTTAGCGCCTTCAACCACAGCTAAGGTTGATGAATTAGCTTTTTTAAGGATAGTAAGATACGCAGCGCGCTTACGGTCAACGCGCACAATGTTGGTTTGCTCGGCGTAACTGTCGGATACTTTGGCCACATCGCCAACCAGCACCGGTTGGCCATTAACTACCTTAATGGGTATTTGCTCAAAATCCTTTACGTTTTCGGGGCTTGAATTGATGGCCACGTTAAATTCGGTTTGACCCATGCGCGCTGAGCCTGCAGGTATAATGAGGTTAGACGCCTGAATTGCGTTTAATATGTCGATGGGAGACAAGCCTTTGGCGGCAAGCGCTTTGGGGTCAATATCCACCATTATTTGCCTGAATGTTCCTCCAAAGGGTGCAGGAGTTGCCAACCCGGGCACCGTGAATAAACGAAGCCGGATGAAGTTTAGGGCGTAATCAAAAATCTTGGATTCGGAAAGCGTTTTGCTGCTGAGGGTTAGCTGCGATACCGGTACGTTGGTAGCGTTATATTGAAGAATAACCGGCGGAGTCATACCTGGAGGCATTGCCCTTAGAGCGGTACTTGAAACGGCAGTCATTTGTGCAATGGCAGCACCTATATCGGCACCCGGCTCAAAATAAACTTTAAGCATACTAAGGCCTGGAATGGAAGATGATTCTATTCTTGAGACGCCGTTAACTGTGGTTGAAATAGCGCGTTCATCTAAAAACGTAACGCGCTTCTCCATATCATCAGCGCTAAGTCCGGGATAATTCCAAACCACGCTTACGACCGGAATATCAATTACCGGAAAAATATCAACCAGCATGGCGCGTATCGAAAGGATTCCCATTAAGAGAATCAGGAGAGACATCACAGCTACCGTGTATGGCCGGCGTAAAGCAAGCCTTACAATCCACATCATATTCTTCTATTTTAATTGCAACATATCAAGCTCTGAAAAATACAACAGTAGCCGGATATTATTGCAAATGACCGGGTTGCTTCAATGGGTGCCCAAAAGTATTAACCTTATTCAAATTACAATTACATCAGCACTGCAAATTATCCTTTTTTAATAAATACCGTTTTTATGGATTATAACTCTGAAACGCATCTTTAACATTAACCACCGCAGTTTTGTTTAAACCTGCTTTTTTTAATTGTGTTTTTTTTGAAATGGTTAAAATTAAGTCGGTAATCTTTTTTTGAAAAACATAAAAAATAGTTTCCTTTAATAAATTATTGTTTCACAAACGCATTCTCACCCATGAAGCTAAGCCATGCTGTTTTTCTGATGCTTATTTCTTTCAGTATAAGTCCGTCGTTGTTTGCTCAAAAGGAAGTTGAACTGATTAATTCCGGTGAAATATTGAAAAAAGGAATAAAACTGTTTGATGATGGCAAGTATAATGAAGCGTTTGAGGAATATGAAAAAATTGGACGCAATGATACCAACTATTCCAAGGCGTGTTACGAGGAAGCTTATACCGCTTATACTTTAGGTAAAACTGATACGGTTTTCCGGTTGTGCAAAATATTAATGGATATGGACAGCTATGTGGGGGCAGAGGCTTACACGCTCTATGGCAGTGCGCTGGATGATAAGGACAGTTCGGCAGCGGCAATTAAATTTTATAATACTGCACTTTTAAGGTTTCCGCGCTCGTTCCTGCTTTATTTTAACCTTGGCGTTGCTTATTACCGGGCTTCAAAGCCTGACGAAGCTTACCGGTGTTTTAAGCGGACACTGGAAATTAATCCCCGCCATCCTACCTCGCATTATTTTCTGGGGCTTTTGCTGGCGGACAATAAAAGGTGGGCACCTGCCTTACTGGCATTTAATACTGCAATGATGCTTCAGCCTAACAAAAACGTTGAAGGCAAATGCCTGAATTACATGCTGAATATTGCTAAAGGTGAGTATACCCCGGTTAAAGACAGCGTAAAGCTATCGGAACCCGAAGATATCAACTTTGCCAAAATTGATAAACTGATAGAAAGTAAAGTGGCCCTGAATGCCAGCTACGAAATTGCAGCCAAACTGGATGATAAACTGATGAAACAATGCCAGTTTATTCTTGAAACGATGAAAAAAACAAAGCCGGTTTCAGACAATTATTTCGTAAAGCAATATGTGCCTTTATATACCGAATTGCTGGCTACCCAAAACCTGAAAACGTTTGAATACTATCCTTACAGGGATGTGGATAATGAATTAATTACCAAATGGAAATTGAAAAGCAAAAAGGAGATACAGGAGTATGAAACCTGGATTGCCAATTATTTTGATAAAACGTTTTTGGATTTTACTGATACGGTAAACGGCAAACCTCAGAAATTTCAGCGCTTTTCTTATGGCGGTGGAACTATTGAAGCACTGGGAACTGAATTTGACCTGAAAACAAAGATGAAAAGGGGGCTCTGGAGATATTTTTACAGCAATTCGAACCTTGAAAGTGAAGGTAATTTTGATAACAATGGCAGGGAGCAGGGCGAATGGAGAACTTATTTTGGTAATGGTAAGTTAGCCTCAGTAATAAACTATAAGGATGGGAAAAGGCAAGGACTTGCAAAGGAGTATTACCTGAATGGCAACATAAAAAAAGAAGCGCCATTTAAAGACAACCTGTATGACGGGAAAGTGCTGTTATATTATAACAACGGCGCGCTTGAAAGTGAAAACAACTACACCGCCGGGATAACCAATGGCAAAATACGTACCTACTTTCAAAACGGTAACCCCAACCTGGATATTGATGTGAAAAATGATAAGCTGGACGGCAAAGTAGTGCAGTACGATCCTCACGGTTATGTTAGTGTTAAGTCTGATGCTAAGGATGGCGAGAAGAACGGGCAGTATGTTTCGTATTATGCGAATGGAAATGTAAAAGCCAAAGGGCTGGTAAAAGATGGCAGGGGTGATGGCAAATGGGTTTACTATTATGAGGATGGTAAAAAATCAAAGGAGTGCGAATACGTTAAGGGTGATGAGGTAGGTAACGTAAAAGAATATTATGAAAATGGTAAGGTAAGTTCGGATGAAACTTTTGACAGTAAAGGCAAGATTACCGGTACAGCAACCAATTACGATGAGGACGGAATCAAATACTTTGAAGGTAGCTATAAGGACGACAAACTGATTAGTTACAAGTATTTTGATAAAACAGGCAAGGTGATACATGAAGCCAGCGAAGCGCATGGCGAACTTGAATTTAAGGCCTATAGCGTGTATGGCAAATTATTAAAAGAAGGCCTTTTAAAGAAAGGCGACCGCCAAGGCAAATGGACTTATTATTTCCGTAACGGAACAGTGCAGTTAACCGAAAATTACGAAGCCGGTGTTTTATCGGGACCGTTTGAGGAATTTTATAAAAGCGGGGTAAAACATAAAGAAGGAGCTTATAAAAAAGGGAAACTGGAAGGCAATTACCGCACCTATTTTGAAAATGGTAAGTTACAGGAAGAATTTATACTGGTGGACGGTAACCGCGAAGGAGATTGTTACAGTTATTTTTTGAGCGGACAGGTATCTGACCATAACTATTATTCTGAGGGGGAAGAGGTTGGCTGGCAATCGACTTATTACCCTAGCGGCAAACTTAATTATGAGTATTAT
>CAISWS010000219.1 GCA_903889265.1 uncultured Bacteroidota bacterium | reverse complement strand
TGGCATTTATTTTTATTCAGCATTTAAGCCCCGATTACAAAAGTATTTTGTCTACGCTTTTGGCAAAAACAACCAAAATGCCGGTGCAAGTAATTGAGGAACGTATCCATATGGAACCCAATCATGTTTATGTAATTCCCAACGACCGCGGAATAGTTGTTACCGATGGCCACATACAATCTATACCACGCGCAAAAAACGCTTCAGTCAATCTTACTATAGATGTACTTTTCACCTCGCTGGCCGAAACACATAAAGAAAATGCCGTTGGCGTTGTTCTGTCAGGCAATGCATCCGATGGCACTATGGGGCTAAAAGCAATTAAGCAGAAAGGCGGAATTACGTTTGCCCAGGACAATTCGGCAAAATATAGCAGTATGCCGGAATCGGCCATAGACGAAGGAGTGGCGGATTTTGTGCTATCGCCTAAGGAAATTGCACAGGAATTAGTTAAGATAAGCAAACATATTTTCACAAAAAAAGAAGTTTTAAAGGTTGGAAACGAAAGCAAAATCGATGATAACAACCCCGCGTTAAAAACTATCCTCGATTTACTGCACAACGCATCAGGGGTAAATTTTACGCAATATAAAACGGGCACTATTAAACGCCGTATACTGCGCCGTATGTTTCTTTACCGCTTAAATACTTTAGCCCAGTATGTAAAATTATTGCAAACAAAAAGCGATGAAGTAGTTATACTTTATAACGACCTGCTTATTAACGTAACCGATTTTTTCAGAGATAAGGAAACCTTTAGGTATTTAAAGGGGACCATATTGCCAAGGCTAATCAAAAGCAAAAAACCTGACGAGCCACTAAGAATATGGGTAGCCGCATGCAGCACCGGGCAGGAAGCCTACTCCATAGCCATACTACTGCTTGAAATACTTGGAACCAAGTTTTCGGGCAAGCATATTCAGATTTTCGCCTCAGACCTTAGCGAGCCAGCGATAAAGAAAGCCCGAAAAGGTGAATATAGCATTTACGAGGTTAAATCTGTTTCCCAAAAACGGCTGGAGCGCTTTTTTGTAAAAACGGGAGCCAATTACCAGGTAACCAAGTCTGTGCGGGACTTGTGCGTATTTGCACCCCACAATATTTTAAGCGACCCGCCTTTTTCCAAAGTTGATTTTATCAGTTGCTGCAACCTGCTTATTTACCTTGATTCAGCTATGCATAAAAAGGTATTAACAACATTTCATTACGCCTTAAACGAGGGCGGTAATTTAATGCTGAGTAAATCAGAGTCGATTGACTCAACAGAACTGTTTGTGCAACTCAATAAGGAAATTAAAATATATACCCGTAAAAGATCCGTGTATACCCTGCCCGCACTTAGCGCAGGCCCCAGGGCGCTGACTATAGATAAGCCCTTAACCCAACAATATAAAAAAAGTGTGGCACCAGTTGCCTTGCCCGCCAATGAGGCAACCATAAATTCTATCCTTTTTTCGCGGTTTATGCCCGCTTATGTAGTTATTAACCACGCAAGGGATATTTTACAATTTAAAGGTAACACTTTCCCATACCTTGAACACGCAACAGGCAAAGCCACACTTAACATCAACAACATGGCACGGCCCGAAATTGCATTTGAATTGCGCGATGCTATTAACAAAGCTATAGAAACCAACAAAGAGATTAAGAAAACCGGCATCGAATTAAAAAACGGAATGGCGCAAAACAGTGTGTCCCTGGATGTTATTCCACTTAAATCAGATGGCACCGACCCGCTTTTACTTGTTGTTTTTACCGAACAAAACATGCTGCAAATAACAGATTTTAAGCCGGGTGTTAATACATCGGCTGAAATACAGCAAGGCATAAAAAGGATAAAGGAAGAACTGCTTGCGGTAAAGGGGGAATTAATCCTTGTAAGCGCCGACAAAGAAGACTCTGACAGAAAATTACAGGAGGCCAAAGAAGAAATACTTTCAAGCAACGAGGAGTTTCATAGTATGAATGAGGAGATGGAAACCTCTAAAGAGGAAATTGAGTCCGCTAACCAGGAGCTTATTACTACCAACCAGCAACTGCAAACCCGTAACGAACAGCTTGCCGAAGCCAACGACTTTAGTGAGGCAATTGTAGCCACCCTGCACGAGCCGCTGCTGATACTGGACAAAAACCTTCGTATAAAATCATCTAACGAGGCCTTTTATAAAAAATTT
>CAISWS010000218.1 GCA_903889265.1 uncultured Bacteroidota bacterium | reverse complement strand
GAGATACTGAAATAGTGATACAGCAAACCGGTAAACCTATTACCACAAATTAATCTTATCAGCATTATATGAATTCCGAATTGGCAAAGTTGGGGAATAAAATGCTGCTGTGCAGTTTGCCGGTGGCTATACTGGGTGCGGTGTTCAGGTTAATGCATTACCCTTATGCTAACCAGTTGCTTATTGTTGGCCTGGGTTCGGTTGCGTTTGGGGCTGTTATCAGATACTTCTCTGAAAAAACCATAGATGGCGTTTTAACCGGATTGGCAGCCAGCGCCGGTTGCATAGCCGTGCTGTTTAAACTAATGCGCTGGCCCAACAGCGAGTTGCTTATAAAGGCAGCTATTACCATTGCCATTGTATGGGGGGCTAAAACGTTGTTTTTCCCAAACAAGGAAGCCTCTTAAATTACACCGCACGAAGTGGCGGGGATTGGGTGCCGAAGGTGGGATTTAATGCAAATACAAGAGTGGCCTCACTGCTTTACAACCTCCCTAACACTCACCACCCCATCCACCACCACCTCAACCAAATAAACGCTGTTAGGCAGGTAGCTTAAATCAAGCATTTTGGTGTAGGCGGGCTTAGGTTGGTTTCGTGTTGGGTGTATACGGTTTGGCCGAGGAGGTTGCAGATGCTGAAATCGGCTTGTTTAGGCGATAAATGATTAAGCCTTAGTTAGCTGCCAAATTCAATCAAATGTTTTTTTTGATTTAGCAGCTGCTGCCTTTGTATGTTATTCAGATAGCCATAACAGGTATTATTTAAAAAAAACATCCCATCAACATGTTCGAATTCCGGACAATCAATGATGACATCGTTCTCTTTTAACGAACTCCGTTCGTTAATTATCCAGTTTGTATCCCTGATTTTCCGGCTACGGTATAAGTGCGTCCAACCAACAGCAGAATCGGAGTGGGAATTAATTATTTCTGTATAGCCAAAGAGCACAAATCCAAGCACAAGGGTTATTACAAGCATCATTTTTTTAGAATTAATCCAGTTGCCCGGCACCAATCTGCAAATTTCAAAAACGGCAAAAGCAATAAAAGTGATCATCAGCGGTGAAACCAGCAGTACATATTCGTCCATTTTGGTTTCCGCAATAGTAAAAAAAGCATATACCAATATGCACATGGCCATTAACGACAACGCCAGCGGATACCGTTTATATTGCAGTATACAAAAACCAAAGCCTATGAAAATAAGCGATTGGAGCATCTTATAATGTTCTTTAAGGAGATTGATATAATACCATCTTTCTTCGGAATGCCCTTCCAGTGCTTGTGTAAAATGCAAACCGTTATAGTGCAGTTCATATTGTGCTTCTAAAGGATATTTATACAACGTAAACAATTGCCAGGGTAGGGCTACAATTGTACAAGCGGCTAAAGCATAAAATAAAACCAGTAGTGTAGTTTTTGTAAAAAAATCTTTGGTAAAAAATAAGTGGTAAAACCCAAAACCGCTGAAAACAAGTAAGCCTGTAAGCCATTTGATAAGGATAGCGCACCCTGAAAATAGCCCCATTACGATTATCCAACCCGGTTTTTTAGTTTTTTCGAATTTTATCCAGGCCCATATAGAAGCAGTAGTGTAAAATATAAATGCTATGGTGTTATGGTCCATACCAGAGTATCCGCTACTCATTCCAAATACCGGAGCATAAAATGAAAAGAGAAAAGCGGCCAAATACCCTACGCTGCTATTGATGCAGAGCCTGACTAAATCAAATATTATTAACACCAGCATGGCACCCATCACTATACTTGGAAACCGTACTGCAAAAAGATTGTTGCCGAATAGTTTTATAGAACCGGCCATTTGCCACATAAATAATGGTTGTTTATGTAGCCAGATGTGGTTATAAAACCACGATTTATAATCGTAGGGCAGTAATGGATTATCGTAAAGGGTTGGCTTTAACCAGTGGTGAGAAATGTTTTTTGCTACAAGTGCGTGATATTTTTCATCCCAGTCCGTTAAAAAGGGGTCGAGGCCGGCACCCCAATATCTGAGGAGGAAATTTGCTAAAAAGAGTAGAAGTACCGCACGGCTGATTTTACATTTATAAAAACAATAAGCGCTGATGAAATGAATTGATAAACTGATAAAGAATATAGTGTTGAACATCTAAGTTTTTTTGGCGGGCATCATTTAAGGCCTTATCTAACGCGATTCTATCTTTCCCCCAAAGAAATCATTTTTTGCTAAATAATAGTTAAAGAAGGATTGATAGTATTCCAGTAATTCTGGCTTTAGCGCCAGCTATGCCTGAGTCCTCCATCATACAGCACAAAGCCTCCGTTAGTAGTTTGAATGCAGGAATATAGTTCAGCACACAAAAGCACTCCATACCGCCTAACCCATAGCTTTGCAAGGTAGTATTGTTGGGCTTGAGCATCGCTTGCCAGCAAATTCCATACACAAATTGTTACTACCGATTTCACAATTTGGCATTACAACTTAACCAATTTTCCTGTAATAACACCCGCGCTTTGTAATGCGGTATTGTGTCCCCGGAGGGTCTTTCTTTCGGCTTTTCGATAGAGGGCCCCGCAGTTGCGCAGAACCACCCACTTAGGCGAGGCAATAATCTGAATGTGATTTACGCATTCAATGGACTTCTGCGGGTCCCCGAGTGGAGACCTTGCGGGGAGGCAATCAAAATTGACACCATTTTTTGAACTAGTTAATTGATAATCAACATTTTAAATTCAACTATGGCAAAATGGGTTTACACTTTTTTGTTAAAAACGGGTAGTGTAAACGGTTAAATGATTGATATTGAGGTGATTGATTTTTAAAAACGGCCAAAAAGTGTAAACAGTGTAAACCCATTTTTTAGGGTGCGTGAGGGATAAATTCCACCGCGGGTTACGCCTTAGTAAACTAATTGGGAATAGATTAACTGTTGGGTTTCTTCTCCTCTAGGCCGTAAACGTCGTTGTAAAATTTGAGGTTACCGCTTTCGTCAATATCGGCAGTCATGTATAGTATTAGTACCGGTAGTTTTTTCTTTAATCTGAACCCGGCCGGTTTTTGGTTGGCCATGCAATCGTTCAGTTTGGTTACGTTGCTGGTGTCCAGGCCTTCGCGCAAAACATATTCGGCAAGCACCATGGGTTTTTCAAGGCGCACACAGCCATGGCTTAAAAAGCGGTTCTTTTGATTGAATAATCCTTTGGCATTAGTGTCATGCAGGTAAATGCTGTAAGGCGAGTTTAAATCAAACTTTAACACGCCCAGCGAATTATCGCAACCGGTAGACTGGCGAATGGTGTAAGGGAAGTACGTTGGTGAAAACCGGTTCCAGTTTAATGCATCTACATTTTCAACCACCTTGCCTTTGCTATCCAGAATCTGCAGGTTATTGTCATCCAGGTAGCTTATGCGCTTTCGTATTTTAGGCAGCATTTCTTTAGTGGCAATGCCAAACGGAACCACCCAGTAAGGATAAGTGGTAACACCGGTAATGTATGAGGTGAATGATGGTGTTTGGGTTGCTAATTTACCCACTATCACCTTCATGGAAATATCTTTGGTGGTATCTGATTTAACTATCTGCAAACGTGCTGCTGGTATGTTAACCAGTATAAATTCCCGTTCTTTTAACCTGCCGGTCCAGCGCCAGTCGTTGAGGCTTTCTTTAATCTGGTTGGCGCGTTTACTTAGGGGGAAATTAAGCGCAGCCAGCGTTTTATCATCCAGGTTGCCGGTAGTATCGGCGCTCATTATTTTCTGAAAGCCTTTAATTCCGGCTTTTATCTGCTTATCGCTTATAGAATCGTTATCGAGCGCTTCATCAATTACACCATAAGCCTTCAGTTTATTAATCATCATAGTCCGGCTACCGGCATCGGCGGTTACTTTTGCAGTATCTGTAACAGGCAGGTTTCTCAGGCAGGTGTTCATCCTGTTCAACTCGGTTTTCAGGGCCACGTACTGCATGGTGCGGGGCTCCAGGCTATCCAGGGTCCTTCGCCAGTCGCGGCTTACCAGCAGGTCTTTAAATACATTTAAAATGCGGGTGGAATCTATATTATACTTAACGCCGTTG
>CAISWS010000217.1 GCA_903889265.1 uncultured Bacteroidota bacterium | reverse complement strand
GGTTGAAACCGGCCTGGCAGGATTTCACGACCTCTTTTTTTCATTACAGGATGCGCCGCAACGCACAAAAAAGCATATCGCCACCCCGGTCCGCAAATCTACATGTAAGCGTATAAACAGGTACCTCAGGTGGATGGTACGAAAAGATAAAGTTGGGGTTGACTTTGGCCTCTGGGAAAAAATAAAACCGGCCCAGTTGCTTTGCCCGTTGGATGTGCATGTAGATAGGGTCGGCCGAAAACTGGGTTTAATTAAAAGAAAACAAACCGACTGGCAAACCGTTTTGGAACTAACCGAAAATCTGCGCTCCTTCGATCCTCTCGACCCGGTTAAATACGACTTTGCCTTATTTGGTATTGGAGTATTGGATAAAGGCCATATTGACTTACTTACTAAAAAGCAAAAATGAAAACCGAAGATTTACAACAGGAGCTTTTTGACTCGTTTGAAATTGACGGACAGTTATTGCCTGCGGTAGCGAATGAGGAAGAAAAATTTAACGCGTTCAGAAAACTACTGATTGAACGAATTGAAGAGCTGGCAGAAAAAAACATGGACAAGTTAATGTGGTTGCTTTACCGGATAGACGTGAATGAAAGAAAATTACACGCAACGCTAAAAGAAACCCTACCCGAAAACTTTGCGCCAACCATTGCCGATTTGATAATTGAACGGCAAGTTCAAAAGGTAAAACTCCGCAAAGAATTTGAAGGAAATGAAACCGATTGGAATTTCGATATTTGAAATACAATTTAAACCCAAAAGGATACAGAATCTAACCCCAGGAACAATTATGAGCAGAGCCAATGACCCGCAATTAAAATCGTGGATTGAAGTAAAACCCGGCAGCGATTTTCCAATTCAGAACCTGCCATTCGGCGTTTTTAAAACTGCTGAAAAAACTCCTCGCGCCGGAGTGGCAATAGGAGAATATATTCTGGACCTTTCAGCCATTGCACAGGCCGGTTTATTGGATGGAATCAGTTTTAATAAAAAAGTGCTCTCGCAAAAAACGTTAAACGATTTTATTGCTTTAGGCAAGCCCGTTACAAATGCGGTACGCGAAAGGCTATCCGACCTTTTAGATATGCAGAATAACGAGCTGCAGGACATGCCGGAGTTAAAAAAACAAGCACTGGTAAAACAAAGTGAAGTCCAGATGCTTTTGCCGGTTCATATTCCCAATTACACCGATTTTTATTCAAGCCGGGAACACGCCACTAACGTAGGCACCATGTTCCGCGACCCTAAAAATGCTTTGCTGCCTAACTGGCTGCACTTGCCCGTAGGATATCACGGACGGGCATCATCCATTGTAATTTCGGGCACCCCCATTCATCGACCAAAAGGACAAACCAAAGCTGATGATGCCGTTGCACCTTCTTTCGGGCCTTCCAAATCGCTCGATTTTGAACTGGAGATTGCCTTCGTGGTTTCAAAAGAAACTGAGTTAGGCAGTTCGGTCAGCACCGCACAAGCAGAAGACCACATTTTCGGACTGGTCCTTTTCAATGATTGGAGCGCCCGTGACCTGCAGAAATGGGAATATGTTCCGCTAGGGCCTTTCCTGGCAAAAAACTTTGGCTCTATCAGCTCACCGTGGATAGTAACATTAGAAGCGCTGGAACCTTTTAAAGTGGAAACACCCAAACAGGAGTCTGCTGTTTTACCCTACCTTCAATTTGAAGGCCCTAAAAATTACGACATTCACTTAACGGTAGATATAGTTACTGCCACCGGCGCATCAAAAACTGTTTCCAACAGCAACTACAAGTATATGTATTGGAACATGTGCCAGCAACTGGCGCACCACACCGTAAACGGTTGCAACATTCAGGTGGGCGATATGTATGCCAGCGGAACTATTAGCGGCCCAACGCCTGATAGCTACGGCAGTATGCTTGAAATAAGCTGGCAAGGCAAAAACCCGGTTGCCATGCCGGATGGCACTGAAAGAAGATTTATTTTAGATAACGATACGGTAGTAATAAAAGGATATTGCGAAAAAAATGGTGTGCGTATAGGATTTGGCGAATGCAGTGGTAAAATTTTACCAGCTTTGCCATAAAATACAACCATGCAATATTATCTCATTGTTCTGATTATTGCTACCATGGCCGCCGGTGCCCGTACCATGTTCGAAATAGCCTATCAGGGAATGGCCGTTGAGCATGGCGCTGCACCCAACCGCGAAACCTACTTTCTAATTGCCCTTGCCTTTTGGTTTGTAATTATGATGATTACCAATGTGCTTATTATTACCAACAAAGACCTGAAGTTCAGAAATCCGCTAATAGCCTTACAAACACTTGGCATTTTTGGCCCCATCATTTACATGCTTATCAATAGCAAGTAGTTTATTAAATTTGTCTGATGCTTGATCAGAACGATGTAATCATTCAATTTAAAAATGCTATCCACCACATTTTTGGCGAAAGGGTAGACAAAATTGTTTTGTACGGGTCAAGGGCCCGGGGTGATTTTAGCGAAGACTCTGATTTTGATTTTTTAGTTGTGTTAAACGATGAAACTCTACCCGCGGCAAAGGAATCAAATCAGATTGCCGATTTCGTTTATGATTTATGGGAACATACATATTTAAGAATACATTGTCTTCCCATGACCGCCCAAAAATTTTATAATGCCAAAACTCCGTTATTATATTGGGTACGAAAAGAGGGCAAAGAAATCTAAAATGGGGAAAGAAGAAGTTTTAATACTGATAGCCAGAGCTAACGAATGTATAAACGAAGCACAAGTCCTTTATGATGCCCACCTTTACATAGGAAGCGTAAACAGATCCTATTATTCCATATTTAATAGCCTTCAGGCCGGATTACAATCACTGGACATTATGGTTAAAACTCATCAGGGCGCTCACGTTCAATTCCATCAACATTTCATTAAAACAGGAATTTTTAACGATGAAATCAAGAAAATCCCTCAAAGGGTAGAAGAACTGAGAATTAAAGGTGATTACGAACCTGACCATCAGGTGTACGCCGACGAAAAGCAAGTTGCACTGCTTTTAGCCCGTCAGTTTTATGATGCCATGAAAACTTATGTCCATGCTAAAAATTAAACCCGGCGAAGTACCCGGTTCAAAATTACACGAGTATTTATTAAGTGCGGTTGCCCCAAGGCCCATTGCTTTTGTAAGCACCATAGATAAGGAAGGGAATGTTAACCTTGCCCCGTTCAGTTTCTTCAATGTATTCGGTTCTAATCCACCCACACTTATATTTTCGCCCGCCCGTTCCGGCAAAACCCTGCAAACCAAAAACACACACAATAATGTAGTTGAGGTTGATGAGTGCGTAGTAAACATTGCTCATTATGACATGCTGTACCAAATGAACCTGGCCGCAAACATGTATCCTAAAGGCGTAAACGAATTTACCAAGTCGGGCTTAACAGCGCTGGCGTCGGAAATAGTAAAACCACCACGGGTAGCAGAAGCCAACGTGCAAATGGAGTGCAAGGTAAAACAGGTGATAGAAACCGGCCAGGGCGGCGGTGCAGGCAACCTGATAATTTGCGAAGTGGTGATGATGCATATTAACGAAAACGTGCTGGATGCCAACAAGAGCATCGACCCCTTGAAGATGAATTACATTGCCCGGATGAGCAAGCAATACTGGTGCCGCATTGGTGAAGAAAATATATTCGAAGTCCCGGCGTTCAGAATGGCAGATAATCTGGGCTTGGGTTTTGACGAACTACCTGAAGGCATCAGAAAATCAAAATATCTTTCTGGCAACGATATTGCTCAAATTGCAACAAGTGAGCGGTTACCCGAGGAGAAAGAATTGTTCGAAATGGGTCCGGTGCCAGAAATAAAGCTGCTGATTGATAAATACGGTAGCAATTTTGAAGACTTCGAAAAAGAAATGCACCTGCTTGCTAAACAGGAAATTGAACAGGGCAATATCTGGTTTGCATTTAAAATACTGATGATAGTTGAACTAACCCGTGAATCGCTTATTCAATAAACAAGACCCCATGGCCGGCATCCGACTTTTTTTCGTCAAAAATTTATTGTTGCGCCTTAAAGGTCGGGTCGACTTTAACGATATTCTTTTTGCCCGCAGAGGGTTCGAAAGAATTGCCGGAAGATTCAATAAACCACTCTCCGGATTTAAATATCAGCCATGCACTTTGGGAGATATGAAGATGGAATGGATAACGCCCGAAGGTGCTGATGAAAAAAAAGTGTTGCTCTATTTTCACGGAGGGGGTTATGCTACAGGCTCTATTAATACACACCGCGCCACAGTTTCGCAAATAATAAAAGGTGCGGGTATTAAAGCTTTAATGATTGATTACCGGTTATCGCCCGAAAACAAATTTCCCGCGGCAGTGGAAGATGCAACATCCGCCTACAACTGGCTACTGCAAACCGGTTATTCGCCTAACGAGATTTCCTTTGGTGGAGACTCGGCTGGTGGCGGTCTTACACTGGCAACTTTGCTGTATGTGCGCGATAAAGGCATACCCTTGCCTAAATGCGCTATCGCCCTTTCGCCGTGGACTGATCATACTTTTAGCGGCAATTCGTACGTAAGTAAAAAAGATATTGACCCGATGCTTGTTGCCGAAGGCTTTCCGGTTTGGAGCAAACATTACACCGGCGAGCAGGACCCTAAAAATCCATACATATCACCTCTATTCGGAGACTTTCATGGCCTGCCCCCTATCTACATTCAGGTAGGCGAAGAGGAAATGCTATTGGATGATTCAACCCGTTTTGCTGAAAAAGCAAAAGCCGAAGGGGTTGACATAAGCATTGACATTTATGCCGAAATGTTCCATGTATTTCAGGCCTTTTGGCTGGTATTATCTGTGGCAAAAAAAGCCAATGCTCAACTAGGCGAATTTTTAAAAAGGCAAATGGTTTAGCCTTTTAAAGCAATGTTGAAGGCGGAGCTTTTTTCGCATGTTTTTTCCAATCAGCCCTTCTGCCCAAAATCAGCTTTACAATACCCTTGTCGGTTGCAGGTGTTAATCCAAACATATAACCCACGTTTATTTCCCACACCGGCGAAATATCAATATCAACCACCGGTCCTATCTGATGTTGCTGTTGAGGCAAGGGGTCAATTTTTTTAAAGGCGCCTATGCTTCCGTAATACTCAAAACCAACTTCAACCTGCACTTTTTTAAAAAACTTATAGCTCATCTTAATATCCGGCGAAAACTGCGGGCCCGCATCGTGGTTCAAGCCCTGAATAGAATAATCCACTACCGGATTAAAAGCAACATAAAAATTCTTGTACTCTTTATCAATAATCGGACGAATTTCAAGGGTCCAGGTATCTTCACAATATTCTCTTCTCTGATAACCCACTTCAGTGGAAAGGCTCAGCCCCACCGGCCAGTTCCATTTTTCAGGTATCCTGAACCTTGGCCTGATGTGGTCACCTACCCAGTGCAATAAATAATCTCCTTTATTGCCGCTTAAAAATAAATAGCCACCAATCTCAAACCAGGGTGTAATACCCTGTGTAATCTCCAACGTTTCATGCCAGGCGTATTGGCTGAGAACAACCCCGTTTACGCTTTGCTTCATTCCAAACACCGTTACGTTTGAATGCAACTCAAACATAGTTGAATAGTTGGGCACCGTTTCAGACCCGTATACCTGTATTTCGTAATTATCCTGCGCGCAACAACGCAATATTTCACCTAAGGCGAGAAAAAGAGTCCCAATAAATCTTACACTAAAAAACAGCATGTAACCACAATTTCGGCAATGTGCAATCATTTCAGGCAATTGGCTCTCTGTCACAGCCTGATGCAAAAACAAGATAGTGCTTTTAAAAGTTTATTCTTTTTACAAAGGCCTAAATAATTCCCCAAATACTTCCGCGATAAAGCCAGAGTCTTATTTTCGCAGGCTAAATCAGTTATTTATGAGTAGTCATTTAAGCGAACAGGAATTAATACGGCGCGATAAGCTAAAGCAACTGGAAGAACTGGGCATTGAAGCTTACCCCGCCCCTATGTTCGAGGTAAATTGTAATTCGCAACAAATCCTGAGTGAGTACGATGACGTAGCCAAAAACCTGCAGGATGTAAGTATTGCCGGCCGTGTAATGAGCCTGACCCCAAAAGGCAAAATCACCTTCGCCAAAATACAGGATGAAAAAGGTAAGATTCAGCTGTTCATGAGTATTGACAACATTTGCCCTGGCGAAGACAAAACCCTGTACGAAAAAGTAGTAAAACACATCCTGGATATCGGCGATATCGTTGGCGTTAAAGGTGAGGTATTTATTACCAAAACCGGCGAAACCAGCATCCGCGTAAAACACTTTCAGTTATTATCTAAAGCACTAAGGCCGCTACCTGTTGTAAAAGAAAAAGACGGCGAAACCTTTGATGCTTTTACCGACCCTGAACAACGATACCGTCAACGCTATGTTGACTTGGTGGTAAATCCACAGGTGCGCGAAACTTTTATTAAGCGCACGGCCATGATAAAAACAATCCGCGATTATCTGAATAATCACGGTGCTATGGAGGTGGACACACCGGTACTACAAAATATACCCGGTGGTGCTGCCGCACGCCCTTTTATTACCCATCACAATGCGCTGGATGTTCCCTTTTATTTGCGCATTGCCAATGAACTTTACCTGAAAAGACTAATTGTAGGCGGCTTCGATTTTGTGTACGAATTCAGCCGCAACTTCCGCAACGAAGGTATGGACCGTACCCATAACCCCGAATTTACGGTGTTGGAGTTCTACGTGGCTTACAAAGATTATTTCTGGATGATGGACTTTACTGAAAAAATGGTAGAGCAGATTGCTATTGCCCTGCACGGAACAACGGATGTAATATTGGGCGATAAAACCATCAATTTTAAAGCGCCCTTTGCCAGGGTATCCATTTACGATGCTATTAAAGAACATACAGGATTTGATATCTCCGAAATGGACGAGGCGCAATTGCTGGATGTTTGCAAAAAACTGCATATAGAAACCGACAATACCATGGGCAAAGGCAAGCTGGTAGATGAAATTTTTGGTGCCAAATGCGAAGGCAATTTTATACAACCAACCTTTATAATTGACTACCCGGTTGAACTAAGCCCGCTTACCAAAAAGCACCGCAGCAAAGCCGGTTTGGTTGAACGATTTGAGTTAATGGTAAACGGCAAAGAAATTGCCAACGCCTACACCGAGCTAAATGACCCGCTTGACCAGCGCGCCCGTTTTGAAGAACAAGCCAAACTACAGGAACGCGGCGACGAGGAGGCCATGTTTATTGACCACGACTTTTTACGCGCCCTGGAATATGGTATGCCGCCAACATCAGGTATAGGTATCGGTATTGACCGCCTGGCTATGTTAATGACTAACCAGGCAAGTATACAAGAGGTATTATTCTTCCCGCAAATGAGGCCGGAAAAAATTGAGGAGTAATTAATACCCGTATTAGACGAAACAAATTTTTGTTGCTTAGTAGCAGATTGACCATGATCTGCTACTAAGCTGACAATTGTCTTACCCACGACATTTTCTAATGCCCATCTTTGAAAGCAAAAATCAGGATGCAAAAGACAAGACCCCGGGCATTATATATTTTACTTGCACTAATATTGTTTCAAGGTCTTGGTGGCTTGGCAGGCGGGTCTGTGTTGATCTTAAAACCAGATGGAAGCATTTTACATATGTCAGCATCCATACTTCACGATTCAGTGTTTGCCAGTTTTCTTATTCCCGGTTTAATCCTCTTTTGGGTTCTGGGTGTAACGCCTGTATTTGTTTTTCCCCTGTTACTGGCACAACCCGACTGGCGTTTTTTGCAGGCCATCAACATTTATAAAAACCGTTATGTAGGATGGACACTTTCACTCTTGCTGGGTTTGGGTCTTATTATCTGGATGGATGTGGAAGTTGCCATAATTGGCTATGGCTCATTTATTCAAGGTCTGTACTCGGGCCTGGGTTTATTAATCGTAATTTTTACTCTAATCCCTGGGGTTATGAAATACTATGAAAGGCCTCATTTATCCTGATTGCTTCCCCTACTTCGGCTGCCCCCCATACTGACTCTTCATCTGCTCAATAAACTGCTGCCTTTCTTCCGGGGTCATATTTTGAACTTTCTGAATCATCTCCTGCTGGCTCATTCCGCTCATAGATGAGGATGATTTGGTGTAACCGTCCAGGCTAAACAACGATGCATTAAAATTTCTCTTTTCCGCCTTCACCAGGTCAACCTGCACGTCAACACCATGCTCAAACGTTTTTATCCTTACCGGAAACCCCTCGGCACCTTTGGCGGCTAATGCCTTGTTCAGGTTATCGCGGCCTGTAAACTTTGTTTTGGCATTTATAAAGGCGCTATAGTCAACTACCTCTTTGCTGGTCCACATTTCTTCTGATGTGGTTGAGCCCTTACGGGTAACTTTTACGTGTGTTGCGTTATAACCATTCACCTTTTCTTTCCCTATCACAGTAATCTCATAATCTCCCTGCGGAAAATCTTTGTATTGGTTATTCTGGCTAATGTCCATTTCAGAATAGGTTTTGCCTTTTGCGTTAAGCACTTTAAGGGTATTGGGGGTGCTTTTTAAAATAAGCGTTAGCATATCCATCGGCCCGCCGGGAGTATTCAGGCTTATTTCGCTGCGGGTATTTCCATCCTGCGAATAAACTTTCATTACACCCATATTTGCGTTATCGGCGGCCCCCATTTTCATTTCCAGGTAAAAACCCTGTGAAAAAGCCATATAGCAAACCAATGAGGCAATGATTAGTGTAATCAGTTTTTTCATAATCAATTTGTATTTATAAAAGTAAAGATAGCGCAGTTTTCAGAAACTAAAATGCTTGAGGTAATGCCTTACATTAGCGCCAAATTTTTTACAAGTGGCAGACAGGGAAAGAAAGATAACCGAAGATGTAACGATTGAAGGCATGAGCAGCGAAGGCAAGGGCTTTGCAAAAATAAATGGCAAAGTAGTTTTTACTGAATTTGCCGTCCCCGGCGATGTAGTTGATTTGGAAATAAGAAGAAGCAAAAAAAGTTTTGCAGAAGCAGTTATTACTCAGCTGAAATCACCTTCAGCATTGCGTACACAGCCCGTATGCTCGCACTTTACCGTATGTGGTGGCTGCAAATGGCAGCATATTCAATATGCCGAGCAGTTGAAGTTTAAAAGACAGATTGTTGAAGATGCTTTTACCCGTATTGGCAAAGTGGCCTTTCCGGCAATACCAGAGGTAGTGGGCTGTAAAGACCCCTATTACTACCGCAATAAAATGGAATTCACCTTTACCGACCGGCGTTGGATAACCGATGCCGAAGTAGCTGCAGGTATTGAGTTTGAGCACCGCAACGGGCTGGGCTTTCATGTGCCCGGCAATTTTTGGGGTGTGTTAGAAGTAGAACACTGCTACCTGCAGGCAGACCCCAGCAATAAAATACGTTTAGCCGTTAAGGATTTTGCCTTAAAAAATGGCTATTCATTTTTCAACCTGCAAAAACAGTTCGGCATGCTGCGTAACTTAATGGTGCGCAATACCTCAATAGGCGAGTTGTTGGTGCTGGTCAGTTTTTTCGAAAACGACGAAGAAAAGATTGAAAACTTAATGCAGTTTTTAAACACTGCCTTCCCCCAAATCACTTCTCTGCAATACGTTTACAACCCAAAGAAAAACGACACCATCTACGACCTTGAGCCTGTGGTGTATAAAGGCAACGACCATATAGTTGAACAACTTGGTAAATACCGATTTAAAGTTGGCCCCAAGTCCTTTTTTCAAACTAACTCCGTACAGGCAAAAGTTCTTTATGATATTACTAAAGAGTTTGCAGATCTGAATTCCGAAGATACGGTTTACGACCTCTATACCGGGGTAGGAAGCATCGGCATTTACGTTTCAGACTCATGCAAAAGAGTAGCGGGCATTGAACAGGTAGAAGCAGCTATTCAAGACGCGAAAATAAATGCCGGCTTAAACAACGTTACCAATTGCTCTTTCTATTCGGGCGATGTGCGGATGATTTTAAAAGAAGATTTTATCGCATCAAACGGCAAACCAGATGTAGTAATTACCGACCCACCCAGGGCCGGCATGCACGAGGATGTTGTAAAAACCCTGTTACAGCTGGAAGCCCCTAAAATTATCTACGTAAGCTGCAACCCCGCCACCCAGGCCCGCGACCTGCAGCTTTTAGATGAGAAATACGAAGTAAAACGCGTTCAACCAGTGGATATGTTCCCCCAAACCACCCACATTGAAAACGTAGTGCGCCTGGAGTTGAAGAGATAAAGTGTAAAATGACCGTTTCGTTTTTCTTTGGGGTTATTTACATCCAATTTCTTAGTGGTTCTTAGTGCACTTAGTGTCTTAGTGGTAAATTTCTCTTCATATCAGATACAATTTCTATTTTCACCAACCGTTTATCAGGCGGAATTTAAACACAACAGTACGTTACCAGTGGCAAAAGCTTTGAGGTTTATTTTGGTTTTAAGCGTTTCGGCGGTGTTGCTGTTTTTCAGCAATTGCAAAAAAGATGCTGCCAGTGTCAGTAATCTTTCGTTTAGCACCGATACACTTACCTTCGATACCGTTTTTACAACCCTGGGCTCTACCACGCAATACTTTAAAGTATTCAACCACAGTCGGCAGCCTTTAACTATCAATAGCATTAAACTACAGCAGTTACAGGGCACCCAATATCGTATTAACGTAGACGGCATTGCAGGCACCAGCTTTACCAATGTGCAAATACCCGGCCGCGACTCCATTTATATTTTTGTGGAGGTAACCGTTAACCCCAACAGCACCGCCACCCCTTTTGTAATTATTGACAATGTAAATTTCACTATCGGCAATACTACCGAAACCGTATTTCTGCAGGCCTTCGGCCAGAATGCCCACTTTCATTATGGAGAGACCGTTTATGCCGGGCATACCGAAACCTGGAATAATGATTTACCTCACGTAATACTTGGCACTAACAGCATCCCGGGAGTTTATGTAGAATGTGGTGCAACCTTAAATATTAAACCTGGTTGCAAAGTCCTTTTCCAGGCTAATTCCGCGCTCTTTGTTCAGGGCACTTTAAACGCTGTCGCGCACGATTGGCACGACTCTATCATCTTCCGGGGAGTAAGACTGGAACAGTATTACCAGGACTTACCGGGTCAATGGTTTGGCATCGTGTTTTTGCGAAGCAACAGTTGCGTGGCTCAGGGTAATTTCAATCATTGCGTTGTTAACGAATCTCAGTACGGCATTTATGCCGGTGCAATTTCCGCCACCGTTGTAAATGCAACCGACTTTCTGGGCACGGAGCAAATGCCGGTTATTAATATTCAAAAAAGCATTGTTTCCAATTCGCAGTACAACGCCATCTATGGTTTCAATGCCAATATCACTGCCGAAAATTCCCTCTTTTATACCAGTGGCGATAACCTGGTTAAATTAGCGCTGGGGGGGGTCTATAATTTCACTAATTGTACTATGTACAATTTTGGCAATTCCTATGTCAGCCACCAAACACCCATTTTATTATTAAGCAATGTATTGGGAGTAACTTATGCAAAGGGCACTACTTTCTATCCACAGCCGCTTACCTCCACTTTTACCAACTGCGCCATCTATGGTAATTTACCTAACGAAATTACCTTTAGCAATTTCGATAATTTAGACCTCGCCCGCTTCAATAACTCGTTCAGCTATTGCCTGATGACAACCCCGGCTGATACCCTCGCCATGTTCTCAACCACCAATACCAAAAACTTATTTAATCAAAATCCCTTGTTTAATAACGCAAGCGCTAACATTTTTACCCTCAGCGATAGCACCAATAACTCATCTCCGGTTTCCGGCTATTTTTCTCCGCTGATAGATTACTGCCCAACCGGCTTCCCTACTGACCTGTACGATCACCCCCGCCCGGTTTCAAAAACAAGTAATCCCTTTAAGTACGACATTGGGGCCATTGAGGCTCAGTAAAAATTGGCACCCGGATTTTTTCGCTTTTCTCATTCCCGTTGTTACCTTTGAAAACAAGCAACAAATCCATGAAAAAAATATACTTTATTCTTATCGCAGCTTTTAGTATTGCATCAAACCGCATTTCGGCCCAGGACCTGGCAGACCTTGAAACATTTGAGAAATCAATGAAACCAGGTGCACAATTAACCTATGATGTAACTGCCAAAGACAAACATTACAGCCTCATAGTAACCCTTAAAAAACTGGGTGATGAGGTATCCTTTAGCTGGAAAACCACCGACCCCGACAACAAAAACGGTACCGTTACCATGAGCCCTGGTGCTACTGCCGAAGCGCAGGCACTTTCAAATATCCTCAAAGCAGGCGATGTAAGGCTTGATAAAGAAACCTGCCTATGGGTCAGCAAACAGGTAACCAATAGCATTTCAACTAATGCCCAGGCTTCTCTAAAAATAAACGGGGCCGCAGATACGGCTACTGTAATGGGCAATACCATCGGCGATTTCAATTTTACCATTAATGGCAATGTAGTGGTGGTACCAGGTTCCGAGCTTCAGGGCGGTACCGACCCGAAGTACACCATTGATATTCTTGAATCATCTAAATTCCCCCTTATATTTAAACTGGATATTGGTTGGACTGCGGTTTTGCTTGAAATAAAAAACCCATAGATTGTACTCTGGGCTAAACAACCTCTTCCCCCTATAGTTGATTTGTTTCAACTTTGCGACCGCAGCATATATCCTTATCGTAACTTCAACCCTGGTTTTAGCGATGATAAAAACACTGCGAGAAATTTATTATTCATTCCCCATTCAGTTGCTTCTGCTCTCTTTTAAGCGACAGCAGTTTCTTGTTCTTTTTTGGATATTTCTTACACTACCTATTGTAGGCCGCTTTGGTGCCGGCCTTGGCATTCCCGCAGTTTTTCTTGACCCTGAATACCTGGGTCAGGTAGATTACCTCAGTTTTGCCGTGGTAGGTATTGGTTTCGGTGCCATGTTTGTTACCTGGAACATTGTAATGTACATTCTGCACAGCTACCGGTTCCCTTTTATGGCCAGCCTTCGGTACCCGCTTGCCATGTTTTTTATTAATAACTCCATCATACCGCTGGCTTTTATTATTGCTTACTTCTCGGCCATCGTCATTTTTCAAACGCACAACGAGTTTAAAAGCTATAGCACCATCCTTTTCAACCTGCTCGGGTTCAGCGCTGGTTTTTCCTTCATGCTCTTTATAACAGGCACTTTTTTTGGCCTTACTAATCCAAACGCCGGTAGCATTATACAGGCTAACAAAGAAAAATTACGGACAAAAAAGGCAATTCGCAAAGTGCAGTTTAATAATTCGCTCGAAACACTTCACGACAACAACCGGGTTGATTATTACATAACAAATACATTTGGCATAATGCCGACCCGCAATGTTGAGCACTACGACCCCGCACTTTACCAACTGGTTTTCAGGCGCCACCACTGGAATGCCTTTATAGCTTTTATATGTGCCTTTGCTGTGCTTATTTCAGCCGGGTATTGGCTCGAAAATCCTTTCTTTCAATTTCCGGTAGCCACAAGCGCCTTCCTGTTCTTATGCGTGCTTATGTCGCTTTTTGGTATGTTTTTATACTGGACGGGTGGCTGGGGCTCCACAGCTATTATTGTTTTTTTAGTGCTTGCCAATCAGCTTACCAAATATGATCTCTTCGGATTGCAAAACACTGTTTACGGCTTAAATTACAAAACCGAAAAAGCTCCTTACAACCTGGAAAGGTTTAGGGCCATTTCAACCGATTCGATTATAGAAAAAGATAAAAAATACGTTACACAGATTTTTGAAAACTGGAAAACAAAAAATACCGACCCAAAAGATCCTTACAAAAAACCGGTTTTGTACTTTATTAATGTAAGCGGCGGCGGCTTGCGTTCAGCCATGTTTGTAATGTCCGTTCTACAGCGTTGCGATAGCCTTGCCGGCGGTAAACTGCTCGATAAAACTTTTCTTATTTCAGGGGCATCGGGCGGCATGTTTGGTACCACCTACCTGCGCGAATTATTTTTGCAGAAAAAAGAAGGATTCCCAATAAACCTCCAGGATCCTCAGTATGCCTTAAATGTGGCAAAAGACCTGCTGAATCCAATGGCGGTTTCTATCCTCAGCAACGATGGGCTAGCACCCATTCATAAATTTAAACTCGGCAACAACACGTATGCGCAGGACCGGGGCTATATTTTTGAAAAATTTTATTGCCGCAATACCAATTTCAGGTTTGATAAAACCATTGGCGATTATAAAGATGCGGAGTTTAAGGCCAAAGTGCCTATGATGATATACTATACCACTATTATGAACGATTCGCGGCGGTACTTTATAAGTGCCCAACCGGTTTCATTCCTGATGCGCCCTTATGGTAAAAATGCCGAGGGCAACCAGTTAGCCGTTGACGGAATAGATTTTTGCAAGTTTTTTGAAAAACAGGATGGGGCTAATTTACTGGTTACATCGGCCATGCGAATGGATGCTACTTTTCCTTTTATACTACCCAACCCGGTGTTACCTACTACCCCGCCTACTTATGTAATGGATGGTGGCGCGTTGGACGATGCCGGTGTCGAGCCCACCTTCAGGTTTCTACAATCCTTTAAGGACTGGATAAATAAAAATACCGGCGGTGTGGTAGTAATTGAAATAAGGGATGAAGAAAAGTCAGGGGAGCCCGAGGAACAATTGCAAACCACCATGATGTCTCGCTTTACCGACCCGTTGGGAACGGTTTACACCAATATGGACAGAATGCAGGACTTTCTGGTAGACCAGAAATTTAATTACATTGATGACGAACTGAAGGGCAAACTCAATTTTGTTCTTTTCGAATATACCAGCAACAAAAAAGAAGAAAAAGCTGCGGTAAGCATGCACATTACATCACGGGATAAAAGCGATATCCTTAATTCGCTGAAACGCTCAAACAATATTACAGCGTTTAATAAGTTGCAGTTATTGCTTTCGAAGTAATTAAAGCCGCTCGCCGACAATATCCCTTTTGCCGAATAATCTTACTTTTAATTTTTGTTGAAAATTATGCCTGAAACTGTGGTCCTTTCTATTGTAGTGCCTTGCTATAACCCTGCCCCCGGCTGGCGCGAAAATGTATTGGCCAATTACATTTTTATATCAGGATATGAACCTGCAACAGAGCTTATCATAGTAAACGATGGAAGCCACACTGGCTTCGATCCTGAAGCCACCCGCCGGTTTTTCGGCCCTCACGAAAAAATTAAATTCATTTCGTATGAGAAAAATCGGGGGAAAGGATTTGCCCTGCGCCAGGGAGTTGCCGTCTCCATGGGTCAGCTGGTTATTTACACGGATGTGGATTTCCCCTACACAAAACAAAGCCTGCAATCTGTTTACAATGCGCTTAAATCCGGAGGTTATAATGTGGTGCCCGGCAACAGGTCCGATGAGTATTATAAACACTTACCACCATCCCGGGTCAGAATTTCGCATTTTCTCCGTTTCCTAATCCGAACCTTCTTACAAATACCAACCGATGATACCCAATGCGGACTAAAGGGGTTTGATCAGGCTGGTAAAAAAATATTCCTGAACACCTCAATAGATCGATTTCTTTTCGACCTGGAATTTATATTTCTATCGGCACAAAAAGGGCTTTTAATCAAACCTGTTACAGTAGAGTTGCGCAATGGCTTCGAGTTATCAACCATGCCATGGAAAGTGCTGATACAGGAGTCAGGCAATTTTGCTAAAATATTTTTGCGGGCAATTTTGGGGGGCAGGAGCAGCTAATTTTTAATAGATTTCTACTGCAAAGAAACAGCCCAGGTTTATAGAGGCATAAATCAGGCTTTCAACAAAACGTATTTTATTTTTCCTTAGTATTCCTTTGCGCTCTTTGCTTCTTTACAGTAAAATGTATTTATTCCTCAGCCGGTTTTTCTTTAAAAACCCTCTTAGTGCCGCTATACATTTCATACTTAACAAAGCGGCATTCCAGATGCCCGTTAGCCACTGGTATTCTGCGCGATGATTTAAGCCCCACATATTTCAGTGCCTCCATGTTTGAGCTTATAATCCAGCAGTCATATCCGGTAAAACGTTTTTTAAAAGTATCGCCCATACTGGCGTATAATTCATTCGAATCCTGTAAATTCATCCGCTCACCGTAAGGTGGGTTCATAATTACCACCCCCCCACCTTCCGGTGCTTCAAAATCTTCCATAGCACATTCGCGTATCTGCACCATGTCTTCCACCTTGGCAAACTTTACATTCTCTTTTGCCTTGCGCGCTACATTATGGGAAATCTCCCCCCCATATATTTTAGGCGATACTTCAACAATGCGGTCAATGGCGGCATCGTAAATTCGTTGCCATAATTCAGGATCGTAAGCCAGGAAACGGTTCCAGCGCATAAAGCCAAAATCGTCTTTATAGTATCCCGGCGGAATATTGGCGGCAATTAATGCAGCCTCAATCAGAATAGTACCTGAGCCGCACATAGGGTCAATTAAGTTACTACTCCGGTTCCAGCCGGTGAGCAATACAAGTCCTGCAGCAAGCACCTCATTCATCGGTGCCAGATTTACCTGGCTCCTATACCCCCGTTTGTGCAGGCTCTCACCCGAGCTATCCAAAGCCACCGTACAAACATCGTTGTAAACGTGCAGGTGTATCCTCAATGTGGGCTTTGCCAAATCAACACTCGGGCGTTTGTTATACCTATCCCTGAACTGATCGGCAATGGCGTCCTTGGCCTTTTGGGCAATAAATAACGAGTGGGTGAACAATGGAGTGTTCAATACGCAATCAATACCAAGGGTATCATCCACTCCCATGTATTTTTCCCAATCAATGGCTTTAATACCATCATACAGACTTTGTTCATCCTGAACATTAAATTTCTCCACCGGCACCAATATGCGTAATGCCGTACGCAGGTGTAAATTGCATTTATATATCAGCCCTTTATCGCCTGTAAAACTTACGGCACGGTTGTGCAATTCAATATCGCGTGCGCCTAATTTCTTCAATTCAAACGACAGCACTTCCTCCAATCCATATATTGCTTTGGCAGTAAGCCTCAATTCTTCAGGCGATTCATTCATGGCCGAAATTTAACTAAACTATACGGGATTGAATTTTGAACCACTCACCCGCCCTCAAAATAATTGCCAAAAATGAACTTTAAGTAACCGTTTATGTGGGGTTATAATTACAAACAATATACCTTTGCGCACCTGTTTAAACACCGTACCGATGAACTCCTTCAACAAAGAGCAATTACTTGAAGACTTAAAGAACTGGAATATTACCCTTAAAAAGTACCAGATACCTAACACAAAAAAGGCTGTGATTCAAATAGCCAACAGCTTTAGTTTTTACTTGGCGCTGCTTGCCCTGCAATTTTATTTGTTCGACAAATCCGTTCTGTTTTCAATAGGCCTGGCTATTCTTAATGGGTTTATCCTGGGCCGTATTTTTATTATCCAGCACGATTGTGGCCACCGCTCATTTACCAAAAACCAAACGGCAAACAATATTATTGGAACAGTTTGCAGCGTTTTAACTTTTATCCCCTATCAATACTGGGCTAAATCCCACAGCTTTCACCATGCGCACAACGGACAGCTGGAATACAGCGACATAGGCGATATTGAATGTTTGACCACAGATCAATATGCTGCCCTTTCACTTAAACAGAAGGTATGGTACCGTATTTACCGTAATCCTTTTTATTTGTTTACCATAGGTGGATTCATCTACGTTGTGGTTTACAACCGCTTCGCTTTTTTAAAGAGCGATTATTTTAAAGAGGTACGTAAAAGTGTAACTGTCAGTAATGCCTTGTTTATTGGGGTGTATGCGCTTTGTGCCTGGTTATTGGGGCCTACCCGTTTTTTAGTAGTTCAATTTGTAAATCTGCTGTTTTTCGGAACTTATGCCCTGTGGTTCTTTTACATTCAGCACCAGTACGAGCACATTTATAAAAGCGGCAAAGACAACTGGAATTATGTGGTATCCGCAGTTAAAGGGAGTACTTATTACGACCTTCCCGGGGTATTCCACTGGTTAACCGGCAACATAGGCTACCATCATATCCACCACCTGGCACCCACCATACCTAACTATAATTTGCCCAAGTGCAATCGCGAGAATCCGATTTTCGAAAAGCATACTAACGTTATCACATTCTGGCAAAGCCTTAAAACTGTACAGGCCAATTTGTGGGATGCACAAAGGCAGAAAATGGTATCGTTCCGCGAGTATAAAATGCAACGAAAAGCAAAGGCTTAATCCTGTAAATACCTTACCAGTTTAATGGCTTTTTCAGGGCAGGCTTTAACGCAAAGAGCACATGCGTGGCAATCACCCGCTTTAACTACAAAGCCCTTTTTGTGACCGTGAACGAATGACTTAATCCGCTCTTTCAGGTTAAAATCTGCGCGCTCAGTTTCAGTAGCTTTCCTTATCTCAAACACATCATAAGGGCAAACCTCGGCACAATCACCTGCACCTTCGCATTTGCCCAAATGGATTTGGGGCTTCATAATTTGGGCTTCCCTGCATTCTTCGTTCATGTTAACCGATTTATTATCCCGACGAACAAGGCAAAGAAATATTTTACCGATGAGCAAAGATTACCTCCCTTTCAGAGCTTTAATTTCTGCTTTCAAATCTTCAATCTCCTTTTTCATCTCTGCATTTTGATCACTCAATTCCTGCACCGATTTTACAATCGAAGGCACAAATTCGCTGTATCGTAACCCCCAAATGCTTCCGTGTTTATCAACCCCGCTAAAATCATATCCCGCGTCTTTCGCAGCCACATCCACCTGTTGGGCAATAAAACCGCTGAAGGCAATTTTCTCTATATCATGCTTGCCTTCCCATTCTGTGTTATCATTTTTAATACCGAGCAATTCATTCTCTTTATTAATATCATAATGATAAGTAACCGGTTGCAATAACTTAATGAATGTAAGGCCGGGTACGTTTTGCGTAATGTTGGTTTTCACCCGCTCATCGCTAAAAGTGGTCCAATGCACCTGGCCGCCAATGCTAACTACACTGGTGTTACCAATACGTACTTTATTGCTGCTGTCAACCTTCGTGTTATAACCAATAGCAGTGGCGTTGGTAAGCGCACCGCTGGAAACATCTGCTTCATATCCAAGTGCAGTATTATCCGCGCCTGTAGTATTAGTAAAAAGCGCTTTAAAACCTGTTGCTGTATTACTTCCTCCACCTGTAGTATTATATAGTGCTGCCGAACCAATCGCAGTATTGTAAGACACCGTATCTCCGGGAAGAGCCAGATGGCCCATTACCGTATTATCGGCTCCGGTAGTGTTATTGTAAAGAGCGCTCGTGCCAACGGATGTATTATTTCCGCCGGTAGTATTATAATTCATTGCGCCTGAGCCTAATGCAGTATTATCTGAGGCGGTGGTACTAAAATTAAGAGCATTTAAACCCAAAGCTGTGTTGCTGTTCCCTGTAGTATTTACCTGTAAAGCACCCCGGCCAATGGCCGTATTATTATAACCAGTGGTGTTTTGATTAAGAGTAATATAACCCAAAGCCGTATTTTCATATCCGGTTGTGTTGGCATAAAGCGCCTGATAACCGGAGGCTGAATTATGATAACCACTGGTATTGGCGTATAATGACTTACTACCTATAGCCGTATTGCCGCCGCTACCTGAATTATTGTTGTATAACGCCGAATCGCCAACTGCCACCTGGTTACCCAGTGTTTGACTGTTGTTCAGTGCATTAGGGCCCACCGCCACGTTGCTGTTGCCGACAGTATTGGCAAATAGCGCGCCGCTGCCATAGGCAGTATTGTTACTACCTGTACCGGTGTTGCCAAGCGCCGCAAATCCACTGCCCGTATTGTAACCGCCGGTAGCGTTATAAAGTGTTTGAAAACCTAATGCCGTATTGCCGCTTCCGGTTGTGTCGTTTACCAGGGCTTCGTAACCAACTCCTGTGTTATTGGCGCCACTGGTATTATGGTACAGGGCGCCGCTGCCCAGCCCGGTATTATTAGTCCCGGTAGTATTATTAAGAAGAGCCAGGTTACCGAAAGCGGAATTACTACCTCCGGTAGTATTGTAAAAAAGGGTTTGATATCCAAAAGCGGAATTGTTACTACCCTCTTTGTTGTAGTACATGGCGTCATAACCAAAGGCCGCATTATTGCTCCCAGTATCGTTAATAGCCATCGCTTCGCTTCCCATGGCAGTATTATTACTACCCCGGCTATTGGTCAGCAAGGCGCTCACACCTACTGCGGTATTATTGTTGCCCGAGATATTATTATAAAGTGAGCCCTGCCCAATAGCCGTGTTATGGGCACCGGTAGTATTATTTGCCATGGCGTGCTCAGCAACTGCGGTATTATAAAAACCGGTTGTGTTACGGTAAAGCGCCTGGTATCCTAAAGCTGTATTTTTATAACCGCTTGTGTTAAAGGCCAGTGTTGCTTGGCCGAAAGCAGTATTATCAAACCCGGTAATACTGGTAAAAAAAGCTGAATCGCCAATCGCAGTATTACCTGAACTATTAGAATTAGCCCCGGCCATGTATCCTAAAAAAGTTTGGAAACTGTCAGCGTCTATTACTCCCGAGGGTTGGTTGTTAATTTTAAATTTCAGATCAGCATCGGTCAGCGTGCCTATAAAATTAATATTGCCGTTTATCCCGGTGTTGCCCGTAAGCCCCCATGCATTGGCCGCTCCATTCAATCCTGTTGCACCGGTTGGCCCTGTAACTCCTGTGGACCCTGCGGCACCAACATTACCCACCGGCCCCTGAACCCCTTGCGAGCCCTGTGGCCCCTGGATACCCTGCAAACCTATCGGGCCTGTGTTGCCCTGCACTCCCTGCGCACCCGTTAGTCCTGCAATCCCCTGTGCACCGGTTGCGCCGGTACTTCCCACTAAACCCGTGGCACCAGTTGCACCTGTAGGACCGGTAGCACCACCACCGGCACCTTGATTGCCCGTTGGCCCTGTGGCGCCGGTTGGCCCCGTAGCTCCTCCGCCGGGACCTTGAACACCCTGGTCGCCGGTAGCACCGGTTGGGCCGGTTATACCAATTCCGGTTAATCCCGTAGCACCCATATTACCCTGGTCGCCCTGCGGGCCGGTTGGTCCCTGTAATCCCTGCCCGCCCACATTGCCTTGCGCACCTTGGGCTCCCTGTCCGCCTTGAACACCTTGCACACCGCTCGGGCCGGTAGCGCCGGTTGGACCGGCTAAACCATTAGCACCCGTAGAACCTACTGCTCCTGTATTGCCCTGCACCCCGTTAGGGCCACTTGGCCCGGTTGCCCCGCCACCACTGCCGTTACCACCGGTAGGTCCTGTGGCCCCTGTATTACCCTGCAAACCTGTAGCGCCTTGTGGTCCAGCCTCACTGTTCCCGGCAAATAATGCATAAGGAACACTCAACAATTGCTGTGTTCCCATATCTGAAAAGTTGTTCCCACCGGTTGGGTCTAATTCAACCTGTAGGAATTTGGTACTGCTACCCCAGTTTACAGCACCTAAACCGCCGCCTGAGCCTATTTTAATAGTTACCAGGCCAAATGGATTAGCTGTATCACTGTGTGTTTCCGTGAACTCCGGATTCCCCGTTGGCGTGCCATCGTGAATAGTAAACCGAAATGAAACAACTGTGCCGTTTGAAACAGGGGCCCCTTGTGCATTACGAACGATTGCCTGATAATTGAGTTGCTGAGGCGCCTGGGTAAAAACAGCTAGGCAGGAAAATAGAATAGCTAAAAGGATTAAAGTCTTTTTCATAGATGTTTCAGTTAGCTTGTTACCAAATTCAACCTGCCCGGCCTTTTTCCGGAAAAGAAAAAACACCGGGCGGGGGTTATAAATATAACTAATTGCAATATTGATAAACCCGGTTTGGCAGCAAAACCAAAATAGCCCTCATTTTAGGAAGCATGAAGTTAGGCCTTCAAATTATTTGTGCTTCTTTGCAGGCAAAACAGGCTTCCAATTTCCTGATAACATGGGCAGAATAAAACTAGACCTGCATGACATTTACAACAACAGCAAAGCCATTGACAAGGCCTTGCAGGATGCATTTGAAGAAGCTATTGATAATAAAATACGCGAGGTGGAAATAATACCGGGCAAGGGAAGCGGGCAACTGCGCAAAAAAGTAGAGCGGTTTCTGCAACTACCGCACATTAAACCTCTTTACCACCGGATTGAAAACGACAGCAAAAATTTTGGGAGGCTGTTTGTTTATTTTAGGTTTCCGCCAAAGTAAAAGATATCGGCCTACCTTATTCGCTTTAATTTTTCTATCTCAGTTTTCAGCAGTTCAATCTCTTCTTTTTGCTCCATAATCATTTGTTGTTGTTCCTGCATAGCCTTGGTAAGCGCTACCGTGAGCTTGGAATAATCAATGGCCCACAAATCTTTAGTTTCATCCTCCGGTTTCCTTACAGCATCCGGAAAAAGCTGGTAAACCTCTTGCGCCAGGAACCCCGACTGCCGATCGGGAAAGGCTTCTTTTTTAATTTCCAGTTTATGGCCTGGCTCGTAGTTGATAATGGAGTAATTGTAGGTAACAGGATTTAGCTTCATTATCTTATCAAGTACTGGCTCTTGAAACTTTTGAATATTTTGTTTTACCCGTTTATCTGAAATGGTATTAAAGGCATATGCATTTGCAGTGCCTCCGCCAGCAGCGTACCGGCTTAAAGTTAAATCGCCGTTACCATCTAAAGTAGCAAGCAGGTTTTCGGCACAGCCGCCATTACTTTGAAAATTCCGGAAATTAAAGCCCCGGTTATTGTTACCTAAAGCCGCTGCACCATTGGCCGGGTCTGAATTATTCCACAAATCCACGTTACTGGTACCACCACTGCGATTCATACCTACCACCAATGAGCCCACCCCGTCAATCCAGGAAGTAGTGGGAGGCGACATACTGAAAGCCGGGTCATTATTATAACTACCGAAGGAAACAAAGCCACCGACCGATGAAAGCCGCATCCGGGTATCCTCAGCAGTTACCACCCCACCACACTGGTTTGTAAAAGAAGTACTGCCTATCCTTACATTCCCTGTAGCTGTTATACGCATTCCTTCAACACTGTTAGTGCTGAAAACGAGGGCTTGTGGATCAGTAGTGCCGATAAAGTTAGTTGGAGGGTTGGTACCTCCGTTTCCGTTTATCTTCCAGAATAATCCGTTCCCATCGGTCGGTGTCCACGCTGTTCCGCTCCATACCAGAAGATTGTTTTGCGCGGGTCCGGTATTGCTTACCGCATGGCCCTGTAAAGCCACAACAGCCGGGTTGGGATAGCTGCCACCTAAATCGCCACCCGCAGTACCCAATGGGCCGGTTACTCCGGTAATACCCTGTAAACCCTGGGCACCGGTCGCCCCGTTATTTCCCGTGGCACCAGTTACACCCGCAATTCCAATAGCCCCGGTTACACCGGCAACACCGGTTATACCCTGAACCCCGGTCGGCCCTTGAAAACCCTGTAAACCTGTTGGCCCAACCGGTCCTGATAACTTGCATAATGAAACCCACTGAGCCGAGGAATAATAAAAAAAGCAACCAGAGTCTGTATCAAAAACCAATAAGGCATTGGCGGGTAAGGCAATTGCCGTGCGCTCAACACTGCTAAGCCTTGGCACCAAAAAACCTGTGTTTCCTGACTTCAGTTCCAGAATGGCGCTGGCATCTGGTGCCGGGGTTCCAATACCAACATTGCTCTGCGCCCAAACGCGGTTACCGGCCATTAGAAGAAAAAGTAAAATACATCGCCCTATTCTCATAAACATCATATCCGGGGGGTTAAAAAATCTTTAATGAATATACGCCATCTTTTACCAAAATCATGCGAAAAAATCTAAATCCCCTTGGCGGGTTATTATCAAAATACCTGTGCCGTTTGGCCTTCGACAGCCGATATGCTTTTTCAACTGCGTTAAATACAACCGGATGTTTATCTTCCCGCAAAAAACCTGGATAGGTTTGATACCCGCTGTCTAATTCATAGTCCGTAACCAACTGCAATTGTGAATCACCCTAAGTTAAAGACTGCACGGATCTTCGTATTTTTATCTGCCAAACAAGTAAAAATCATGACCATTTTTTACCGCAGTCTTTTTATACTTTTCATAGCCGCTTCCAGCTTGTTTTCAAGCCAAAGGCTACATGCACAGCTTTCTGAGGAACAACGGGAACAACTAAGAGAACAAAACAGAGATTTACGGCAAAAAAATCTGGCACAGAACCCGCGCCAACAATCGCAAATAACCAAAAGCACTATTCCCCTGCCCGCACCACGGATTGTAAATTTTACTGAGCGCGCCAATTGGCAACTTGCCCATCCCACCGATAAAACCAAAAGGATTATTGAGCAAGGCGAGCAGGCCGATGGCTATATCTTTAAACCATGGCCTGTAGAGCCGGATGCAAAAGTATCGCCCATTCCGGGCAGTAAAAACGGAACTGCCGGTAATAATGAAAAAGCCTCCGTCAATTCACCTGCTCCCCTGCTTTCATTTACCGGCGTAGCAAGCGACAATATTACAATTCCGCCTGATATTAATGCCGCAGCTGGTATTACTTATGTAATGGAAACAACCAACCAGCAGTTCGGCATTTTTAATAAATCAAACGGCAGCCAGGTTGCCAATGTTTCGTTAAATAATTTCTGCAAAAACGAAACTACAGATACCACTACCACCGGCTATTACGACCCGCACATTTTGTACGATGCGTTACATGGAAGATTTTTAGGCGTAGTGGATGCCACCCTAACTAATGGGGATGGCGGTTTATTCCTGGTCATATCGCAAACAAGTGACCCCACTGGTAACTGGTATGTTTACACAATTGATGGGGGAGTAAGCCAGAATGCCACCGGCAGCCCCAATTTGCTTGATTTTCCCGAAATGGGTTATAACGAAAACTGGGTGGTTTTAACGGCCAATCAGTTTACCAGCACCACTACCTCAGCCGAAATTTATATTATGAACAGGGCCAGTCTCTATAGTGGCACGCAGGGCACCATTACTCATTTTAGTGATGCCGGAAGCTTTTGCATAAGCGCCTCTCAGACAATGGATACCACTACGCTTACCGAGTACTTGGTACAGAATTCAAATGGCAATAGCGGAGGCAATGGTTATGTAAAGGTTGGCACCATTACCGGCGCAGTGGGTTCACCAACCTATAGCGCGGGAACACAGCTCGGAATCGCACAAACATGGAATGACAATGCGGTAAAAGCCCCCCAAATGGGAACAACGGCGCTGATCGATAACGACGACCCCCGCATTTTTGCTTCGGAATATATAAACGGTTCGTTGTGGTTTGCGCACACGGTTTGGTTACCTGCAACCGGCACTGCAACTTCCAGCGCAGCAGATTGGTGGCAGATAAACCCTGCTGCATTAACCGTGCAGCAGTTTGGTCGAATATCAGCCGCTTCAACATGGTATTATTATCCTAATATCTACGCCAACGCCAATGGGGATGCAATTATCAGTTATGGTGTTTCTTCGTCAAGCGAATATGCCAGCGCCATTTATTCTTTCCACGCAGCTTCGGACCCTGTTAATACCATGGAAAACCTCTATACGTATAAAAGCGGTATTTCAGGATATCAACCCACCGGCTTTGGTAATGATTACCGCTGGGGTGATTTTAACGGGGTTTCCATCGACCCTAACGACAGCTCTTTCTGGGTTTCAGGGGAATGGGCCGATAACAACAACCTGTGGTCAACTCAAATTGCGCATGTAGGCACATCTGCCCCTAATACAAATCCGCCAATTGCCAATTTTCAGGCTAACGTTACAAGTAGTTGCACGGGTGTAATACACTTTACCGACCTCTCCGGCAATAACCCTACCTCCTGGCTGTGGAATTTTGGCGATGGAAGTACTTCCACAACTCAAAACCCTTTGCATACATACCTATCTAACGGAACATTTACCGTAACATTAACGGCTACCAATACTTACGGCAATAACACCCAAACCCTCAGCGCCTACATTACTATCAATGAAACCCCGGCTCCTGCCGCGGTTGGTGCCTCGCACTGCGGGCCAGGTTCCTTTTCGTTATCAGCCACAACCAGCAACCCTGTAAAGTGGTACGACTCTACCGGCACACTGGTTTCAACCAGTAATCCATTTGTAACCCAGGTATTGAATCAAACAACAACCTATTATGTACAGGACAGTACAGTAACACCTGCTGATAGCGCAGGCCCGCTTTCTAACACTTCAGTAGGCACAGGTGGTTATCTTAACACTGCCTATGGCTTAAATTTCGATGTTTTACAACCAGGCACCTTGCAAAGCGTTTATGTTTACGCGCAAACTGCAGGCTCAATTACTATCACCATCACAAACTCCGGCGGAACCCAGGTAAACAGCGCTACCGTTAATGTACCGGCCGGGGGAAGCAGGGTCGCGCTTAACTTCCCGCTTGCAGTAGGTACCGGGTATCTTATATCCTGGTCTGGCGCTACCGCTCTGAAGTTATACAGAAATAATGCCGGAGCTGCTTATCCCTATACAGATGCTAATGGTATAGTAAGTATTACCGGTAATAATGCAGGTACCGTGCCTTTGTACTACTACTTTTTTTATAATTGGTACGTAAGCGGGCCGGGATGTAACTCGCAATCTGCTGCAGTAACAGCCACTGTTACACAGGGAATAAATACCTCAAATGTCACTATTACTAACGTTGAATGTAATGGTGAAAACACAGGTTCGGTTGTGCTTACTCCTTCGGGCGGTACGCCCTCTTACACGTACAACTGGAGTAACGGACAAACAACCAATACTTTGTCCGCTGTTGCTGCGGGCACTTATACCGTAACTGTTACGGATATTAATAATTGTAGCGGCGTGGCTTCTGAAGTTGTTTCGCAACCGGCACAAATTGCATTTACCGCTTCCTCCACCGAAACTATTCATGGACAATCAACCGGTTCAGCATCCGTTAGCAATATAACTGGTGGGGTGGCACCTTACGTGGTTTCCTGGTCAAACAATCAAACCGGTAATTCCATTAGCGGCCTTTCCATGGGTACTTATTCAGTTACGGTTACCGATCACAATGGTTGCGATGTAACAGATAGTGTGGTGGTAAATAATTTGGTAGGCATAACCCCGATAAACAAAGACCTTTCATTTACTATTTATCCTAATCCTGCAAAATCAGAGGTAACTATAGATGCAGGCACGGTGAATAAACAAACAACGCTGTTATTAGAAGATGAACTGGGGCACATTTTATTATCAAAAGAGGTTACAACCTCCCCGGTAAATATTGACCTTTACGGCTACGCAAACGGTGTTTACTTTATTGAGTTAACGCAGGGCAGCAAAAGAGCAGTAAAGAAGTTTGTGATAGACAGATGATCCTTATTTAATTTAACAAAAACGGGCGTCAGGGGTTTAAAACTCCGCCGCCCGTTTTTGTTTTACGGCAAAAAATTCAGCATGATTATTGTCATAAAAATCATTTTTCGGGCGCATATACTTACTCCGCCCATTAATCCCGTCGCATTATCCGCCAAATAGCAATCACCCCGAACCGAAAAAACTATTATTTCATAACCACTTAATTTTTAGCCTGATACATAAAGTTATTACAATGGTATTCAATACCAGTTTTCAATATTTGGTTTTGCGGTTAAAAATCCGCTAAGCGTCCGAATTTTATACCGTCTTATTGCTACCCTTCCATGATGCATCATAAGACTCCCCCCATGGTTAAAATCATCCGGTTTTTTAATATTTTTACCGTTCAAATCAACTCAAAAAAACCATGAGAATTATGTACCGCAATTTACAGGCAGTTATTATACTAATGTCGGTAATTTTAATCAGTTCATCCCTTCGCGCCCAAACTACTGAGCGGGAAAGAGAAGCGAAAGAACGCGCAACAAAATTAGCAAACGCACGCCTGAAAGGGTCGCCGGCTACTGGGCTATCAGCGCCAAAAACCATCCCGGTATCACCTCCGGTAGTTGTAAACTTTACTGAGCGTGCAGCATGGGATTTGGCTCACCCCAAAACTGATTTTACTCCCCGTAACAATGAGGAGAAAGAAGAAGAACATCCATTCATCCCTCATCCGGCCAGTACACACCCTATAGTTTCTGAAGTTGGTGCCGCAAGGGGGACTGCCGGAAATAATGAAAAGGCATCGGTAAACTCACCAGCCCCGCTCCTTAACTTTAATGGAATTTTGGGCGATGGCTCAGTGGTACCACCAGATATTAAAATTGCATGCGGCCTTAATTATATCATGGAAGTAACCAACCAAAGCTTTGCTATTTACAATAAAAGCAACGGTGCGCTGGTAAGTACTATTAATGAGAATACATTCTTCAACTTTAACGGTACCGGGCAAAATTTTCTTACCGACCCACATATTTTGTATGATGCTATCCATGGCAGGTTTTTGTGCGTAATTGACGCCATCATCGTTGGCAATACAGGTACCTTTTTACTGGCAGTATCGCAAACCAGCGACCCTACCGGCAACTGGTATATTTACACTCTTAGCGGTGCCACCAGTGATATCACCGATGGCAACACCACCCTGCTTGACTTCCCTATTATGGGATATAACCAAAACTGGGTGGTTTTAACGGGCGACCAGTTTAGCACCGCCAGCAGTACCACCGACTGCATTTTTATTGCAGACCGCGCCACACTGTACGCAGGTACACTGGGAACAGTTAAAACCTTTACTGATGCCAATGCTTCGCAGGTTTGCCCTGTGCAAACCATGGATACTACCACATTGACCGAATACATGGTTATGGAATACAATGGCAGCGCCGGCCAGGTTGCAATTAACTCAGTTACCGGTGCGGTTGGTTCGCCTGCCTATACCACTAACAACTGGGCCGCAATTACTGCCACGGTAGGCGGAGTAACCCAAACCTGGAGTGACAATCCTGTTATGGCTACCCAGCCAGGCACCGCAACTACCATTGATGACGATGACCCCCGTATTCCACAATCCCAACTTCTAAATGGTTCGCTGTGGTTTGCTCATACCGTTTTTTTACCTGCAGCTAACCCTACTTACAGCGGGGCCGACTGGTGGCAGATAAATATGTCGGGCACTCCTTCCGTAACCCAGTTTGGTCGTGTTACCGATGGTTCCTCTTTTTACTATTATCCTAATATTAATGTTAACCCTGCCGGCGATGCCTGCATGGGTTACACCGTTTCTTCAGGTACCGAATATGCCAGTGCGGTATATTCATTCCATGCTGCCGCAGATGCAGCTAATACCATGGAAAACCTTTACACCTTCCAGAAAGGCGTAGGTACTTACACCCAAAGCCGCTGGGGCGATTTCAGCGGAGTGGCGCTGGACCCTACAGACAATTCGTTCTGGATTGCCGATGGCTGGGCCAATACCGGCGATACCTGGGCCACGCAAATTGCACATATCGGAACCTCGGCACCTATTACAGTTCCCCCGGTTGCAAATTTTCAGGCTGATGTTACAACCAGTTGCACCGGAACAATTCAGTTTACTGATTTATCCACCAACACCCCAACCTCGTGGTTATGGAATTTTGGTGATGGCACAACTTCTGCTGCGCAAAACCCAAGCCACACTTATTTAACCAACGGAACCTTTACGGTAACTTTAAAAGCTACTAACGCCTACGGCAACAACACCAAATCCGTTGCCGGCTATATCACCATCAATGAACCTGCAGGTCCCACTGCTGTTGGCGCATCTCATTGCGGGGCAGGGTCGTTCACATTATCCGCCGGTACAACCAACCCGGTTAAGTGGTTAAATGCTTCAGGAAATGTGGTTTCAACCAGCAACCCATTTGTAACACCTTCGCTTTCTCAAACTACTACCTATTACGTTCAGGACAGCATTCCTCTTCCTTATGATACCGCCGGACCAAAGAACAACACAGTGCTTGGAACGGGTGGATATCTCAACGCCGCCTGGGCTTTAAATTTTAATGTTTTACAGACAGGTACCTTACAAAGCGTTTATGTGTATGCCCAAGCTGCGGGTTCAATTACTATTAACCTGTCAAACTCAGCCGCCACAATACTAAATACAGCTACCGTAAGCGTACCGGCAGGTGGAAGCCGCGTTACCCTTAATTTCCCGTTAACCGTTGGTACAGGCTATACGCTGGCATATACAAGTACCTCTTCAATGGCATTATACAGAAATAATGCAGGGGCAGTTTATCCTTATAATGATGCCAATGGTATTGTAAGCATTACTGGTAATACAGCAAGCGGAGCAGGAACATACTATTACTTTTTCTATGATTGGTATGTAACCGGCGCGGGTTGTAACTCGCAAGCTACAGCAGTAACGGCAACAGTTACCTCAGGCATAAACACCAGCAATATTACGGCTACCGAGGTAGCCTGTAATGGAGGGGCAACAGGTTCAGCTGTTATCACACCGGCCGGTGGAACCCCTGCTTATACTTATCACTGGAGTAACGGACAAACCACTGCTACACTATCTGGCGTAGCTGCCGGTAATTATACCGTTACAGTTAATGATGCATCCGGTTGCTCGGGCACTGCCAGCGAAACAATTACCCAGCCATTTGCTTTAAGTATTTCTGCTACAGCTGTAAACAGCGGATGTGGCTCACCTAATGGTTCAGTCACAACCACTACCTCGGGAGGCACAACAGCTTATACTTATCATTGGAGTAATGCTGCAACAAGCGCTTCTATTTCAGGTTTATCGCCGGCAACCTATTCGGTTACCGTAACCGACAGCCATCAATGCACCGCCGCTTCATCTGCAGTTGTCAGTAGTTCCGGCCTGCTTAATATCAGCACATCACCGGGGGCCGGTAACTGCTCCGGAGGGGCTACAGGCTCTGCCAGTGTTACTGTTAATGGCGGCACCGCTCCTTTTACTTATCATTGGTCCAATGGCAATACTACCTCGGCTATATCAGGTGTTGCTACCGGCAATTATCAGGTAACAGTTTCTGATAACACAGGATGTTCAGGTACTTCATCTATATCCATATCAACAAGTACACTTAGCCTTACCTCTTCTTTAACCAATGTAAAATGTTTTAATGATAATAATGGTGCTGCTTCGGTTAATGTAACTTCAGGCACTTCGCCTTATTCCTATGTTTGGAACAACGGTAGTACTGCGGCTTCTATCACTAATCTTACGGCAGGCACTTATTATGTTACAGTAACTGATACCCGTAGCTGTGTTGCCCTTGATTCTGTATCCATTACTCAGCCGGCTTCTATTACCATTTTTGTAAGCACCGTGCAGCCTACCTGCGCAGGTTTAAGTAATGGCTCAGCTTCAGCAACTGCTACCGGTGGCACACCTTCCTATTCCTTTAATTGGTCTAACAACACCAGCGGAACAGGAGTAAGTAATCTGGCACAAGGCAATTATTCTGTTAGTTTAACTGATGCCAACCAGTGTACCTCAGCATCAACATTTACTATTACTGACCCAACTCCTGTAAGTGCTTCGGTTACCGCAGGCAATGCTTCATGCTTCGGCTCTGCCGACGGAAATATTCAAATTACACCAGCGGGAGGAACCAGTCCGTATAATTATTTGTGGAGTAATAACAGCACCAGTGCAAATGCTACCAACCTGGCTGCAGGCACCTACAATGTTACAATAACTGATGTACACAATTGCAGTACAACGGCTACGGCTAGTGTTACACAACCTACACAACTAAGTGTTACTACCTCAACTACTGAAACTCCAACCGGACAATCAACCGGTTCGGCTTCTGTTAGCAATGTTACCGGTGGTGTTCCGCCTTATGTTGTTACCTGGTCTAACAGTCAAACCGGTAATACTATTACAGGCCTTACTGCAGGTACTTATACAGTTACTGTTACCGACCAGAACAGCTGCGAAACCACGGCTACTGCTGTAGTGAGCAATGCAGTTGGTATAGCAACAGTAAACAGCGATCTTACATTTACCATTTACCCTAACCCTGCAAAATCAGAAGTAACTATTGATGCAGGTAATCTGGATAAAGAAACAACCATAGTTTTGGAAGATATACTTGGACAAACCCTGATGACAAGAGTAGTTACCACTACCCCGGTTAACGTTGACCTTACCAGCTACTCAAACGGAGTTTACTTTATTGAGTTAAGACAGGGCAGCAAAAGATCGGTTAGGAAATTTGTAATAAACCGGTAAACAATAAACCGGTTTAAAAAATCAACGGGCAGCAAAGTTTCAAACCTTTGCTGCCCGATTTATTTGTACCAATCTTTCAGATTTATTGCGGCACACTCCATTTCCAGTTTCTGATTTCCGGAAGG
>CAISWS010000216.1 GCA_903889265.1 uncultured Bacteroidota bacterium | reverse complement strand
TTGGTACCTGGAAAGTTGAAATGGATGTAAAGGCCTATGATTTTAAAGAAGGCCACCTTGCTTTTGAAGTTGAAACCGGCGATATAAACGATAAAACAGTAAAGTTTGACTGGAAAGATGACAGAAATTGCATTATATCTTTTGATGAACCAGATGGCAAGCCAAGAACATTTCAGTTAATTGCTGATGCCAGCCAGGTGCAGTTAGCGGAGGTTACTCTTTAGTGCCTCATCCCTCTGCTTGTCAGCATCTCCCTTCTCCTTTTTTGCTCTGGAAAAAGGAGAACCGCAATATTTAATATTACTCTTTAGTATATATGCATGCCAGCCAGATTAAGAAAAACTGCAGTGGTAACCGGGCGTATAGAAACATAGGCGAAACACCCCATCCAAAAGGATGTATGGCCATGTATATATGCGTTGGAGAAACTGCGATTAACAACGCCACTGTTCCCCAGGCGGCTGCCTTGCGCGTGGTGGGAATAAAGAGGCCCAGGCCGCACAGCATTTCCGCAACCCCGCTGATATATACCAGCGCGAGAGACCAGGGGAGGAAATCAGCTATCATTTTGGTATAAAAATCCGGATGCCAAAAGTGATTGAGGCCAGCTAATATGTAGATGGCGCCCATTACGTAGACGAAGTATTTTTTTATTGTTTGCATGGTTTGTGGTTTGGCTTTATTTAATGCATTCTGTCGCCGCGTAGGGCTATGTCTTTCATAACTCCGGCTTCATATACCAGCCATTCGTCCCAGCGGTTAAGCACTTTGTCTTTGCCGCCTAAATCACAGGCCATGTCTAAAAATAATCTGTAGTGGCCGGCTTCGCTAACCATCAGGTTTTTATAGAAGGATTGTAATTCGGGGTCTTCAATGCCTTTTGAAAGTAAGCGGAAGCGTTCGCAACTTCGGGCTTCGATAAGCGCGGAAAACAGCAACTTTTCAATGAGGGAATCCGTTCTGGAACCGCCGGTGCGCACAAATTTGTTGAGCTGGTTTACGTATTCGTCTTTACGCTGTCGGCCTAGTTTTAGTCCCCGTTTTTTAAGGTGGTCTACCACCATTTTAAAATGGCCCCATTCTTCTGTTACAATCGGAATCAGGGAATCAACCATGCCGGCAAAGTCGGGATATGTCTGGATAAGGGAAATAGAAGTGGAGGCAGCTTTCTGTTCGCAGTAGGCGTGGTCGGTTAAAATCTCTTCAATTGATTTTCCTGCCAAATCGGCCCAGCGCGGATCGGTAGGAAGTTTTAGGCCTAACATGTTTGGGTAAATTTATTTTTCAATTCAGTTTATCGGAGGATGCCAAAATACATTTTCGTACGGAGAAAATACAACGTAAAAAGCAGGGGAATGCAAAATGAATATTTTGGTACTTCTTATTGTACAATGTTTATAGTTTCTCTTCAACCCCATTACCAATTTCAGACACATAAATCTCGCAATTTAAACCAGTTGCAGCGTGGTACTTGAAGGTTAAAATATGATTGAACTCTGAAATGGCATCTTCGTGCACCAGCGCAATTGCACAGCCGCCAAAACCGCCACCGGTCATCCGCGCGCCTAAACAGCCTTTTAGTTTTTGGGCTTCTTCGGCTAAGGTATCCATTTCAAGCCCGGTTATTTCGTAATCGTTTTTCATGGAGGTGTGAGAAGCATTCATCAACCTGCCGAAGGTGCTAAGGTCGTTAAACCTAAGGGCTTTTACTGCTTCCTTTACCCGTAGCGATTCTGTTATAACATGGCGGGCGCGTTTTTTAATGGTTTCATCCAGTATCAAATCAAGCTGGGGGAAAGAAGCCTCGCATAAGTTTTGAATTGATGAAGTGGCCTGCAAGATTCTCAGAGCCTCATCCGACTCGCTCTTTCGTTCGTTGTATTTGGAATGAATAAGGCTGCGTGGCTTTTTACTGTTTAAGATAAGCAGCCGGTAATTGTTCAGTTCGAAAGGAATATAGCTGTAATCGAGGTTGGTGCAATTCAATAAAATAGCATTTTCAGCTTTGCCGCGGGCAATGGCAAACTGGTCCATAATGCCGCACTGCATGCCTACAAACTCGTTTTCTACCTGTTTGCATAAGCCAGCCAGCCAGCTAAGACTAATGTTTTGCTCGGTTTGTTTCAGCAATAAATAGGCGGTTAATACTTCTATGGCTGCTGATGACGAAAGGCCTGAGCCCTCAGGTAAATTACTACTATATACAATCTCGCAACCACCTACAAAATGGTTCTCTTTTATAAGCTGGTTGATAACGCCCAGCGGGTAGTTGGTCCAATCGTTTTTGGGGTCGAATATTATTGGGTCGGCCAGGTCAATTTCTTTTTGCAACGGGTGGGTGGCTGAATGTAATATTATTTTGTTATCCGGCCTTGTGGTGTATGTGGCGGTTATGCCTATGGTTAGGGCTGCGGGTAATACCAGTCCGCCGTTATAATCCAGATGTTCGCCTATCAGGTTTACGCGGCCGGGTGCAAAGTATGTTTTGGTTGTTGTTGGGTTGCTCACTTTTTAATTTTGCTTTTTAGTAAAAGGGCGCAGGCGTCAACATCTAAAGGGTTAGCGGCTGCACCAGCGCCCATTTCGCTTCCTGAATACCATTTGATTTTATCTTTTGACCTGAGGGGAGGGTAGAACTCGATATGGAAGGCATAGTAGTTTTCTGCATCCTCATATTTTTTTTCGTTAACGGGTGCCTGGTGCAGGCACATCATATAGGGAAAAGGGCGGTCGTAAATTTTATCAAAACCGGCGGTCAGTTTTTTAAGTACTTCAGCCAGGTCTTTCTTTTCCGTTAAAGTAAATTGAGTGATATTTCCTTTAAGGGCCTTGTTAACTATAAAAACGCCAAAGGGATAATCGGTAAAGTAGGGGATGTAGGCAACAAAGCTTTTGTTTTCAAACACTACACGGTGTTTATGTTTTTTCTCTGCTTTATTTAAGTCTGAAAATAAGTTATTGCCTGTTTGGCGATAATATTTTTTACAGTTTTCCAATTCCTCGCGGATTTTTACCGGTATAAACGAGTAAGCATACAATTGCCCGTGTGGATGATGGATAGTAACGCCAACCTCTTCTCCCTTATTTTCAAATTCGAAAATGTATTTTATGCGTGCGTCTTTTGAAATTTCTGTAAAGCGCCAAGCCCATAGTTCAACTACCTTTAGTAAATGTACATCGCTGAGCTGGTAGAATTTTTTGTTGTGGTCAGATGAATAGAGAATAACCTCGCACTTACCAACTGCATCTGCTCTTCTGAAAATACCTTTTTGCTCTTTTTGTTTTTTGGAAGTTGGTTGCTCCAGCGACATTGCCGGAAAATCGTTGGGATAAGCAAGTACATCATACTTTGCAGGTATATTGCCATTGCCCGGGCAAAAAGGACAATTATCAGTTGGCAGGTGTGGCCTGTTCTGGCGGTTGGTAGCTATTATGGTCCAGGTATCAAGTAAGGGGTTCCATCTGAATTCGGGCATGGGTTCAGTTTTCGGTTTACGGTATACAGTTTACAGTTTTAACAGCCAACCTCTCTTTCACAACCAGTATATACTTCTAAAAGTTATCACGGCCGAAATTGACGGGCAATATTACAGTTTAGCGTTTAAATTTTGCCGGATGGTTGTATTTAACTGTTAACTGCAGACTTAAAACTGTAAACTGAACCCTAATTCAACGCGGGGTTTTCCGGGTAGCCGGCCATGGTGCTGTATATGCCTCCCATTTTGCGCATTACCTCGCGCCATAAAACCTCAATCGGGGTGTTAAAAATCTGCTGATGGGTAGCAGGGGTAATTATCCAGGAATTATCCTTTAGCTCACCATCCAACTGGCCTGATGACCAACCTGAGTAACCGAGATAAAAGCGAATGTCGTTCGGTTTTATTTTTTCTTCCAGCATCAGCAGTTTTATCTGCTCAAAATTACCTCCCCAGTAAAGGCCTTCAGCCAGTTTTACGCTGCCTTCAATCAGGTTGCCCAAGGTGTGTAAAAACTGCAGGGTATCGGTGCCAACTGGGCCACCTAAAAAAACCTTGCCTTTAAACGCGGGAAAATCTTCCATAATATCGTTTAACCGAAGGTTGATGGGCTTGTTGATAATAAGCCCCACGGTTCCGTTATCAGGTGTATGTTCGCAAACCAGCACCACCGTGCGCCTGAAGTTTTCATCGGGCATAAAAGGTTCTGACAAGAGCAACTGGCCGGCTTTCAGCTCCTTGCTCTTTTCAAATTCGTAACTCCATATTTTATCGTCGTCTATCATTCCTTCCTGGTTCAAAAGCGATAATAATCAAAAACTATAAGCACAAAAACCATGCTTAAATAAATTTATAAACCTTTCTTTAACACTTACGGATGTGGGGTTATAATGGTTTGAACTTATTTTACGAAATTTACCCTTTCTTTAAATAAAGTTATGCAGATGCGGAAATGGATGTTGTTGTTGGTGGCAATGGTGGCAATTATAGCTGGTTATGCCCAACCGGCCTTTTCATTTGTATTGACCTCCGAAACGATAAATGAAGGCATTGGTACTTATTCCATCGCAGTATTTCCTACCGGGGCTGATAACAAACCTGATTCGGTTGATATTAATGTGGTTGGGGGTAATGCGGCTTTTGGTACCAATTTTACCTATAACCCGGTAACTTTGGTTTTTCCTGCAAATCAAACCTTTGAACAACTATTTACAGTAACCGTTATTGATGATTCTGTAATGGATGGAACTAAGTCGGTAATCTTCAGGCTTGCAAATCCTACAGGAGGTTGTATTATTGGCACTAACGCCGTGGATACCCTGATAATGACTGATGTTGATACCCCGGTTATAATGCTTACTTCCGCTGGGGTGCAGGCGAACGAGGATACCGGCACTGTAAATGTTGGTGTTAACCTAAACAGGGGCGTAAGGGGAGCTACATCCGTGCAGGTTAAACTGCTGCCGCAAGGCACTACAGCAGTAAAGGGAGTTGATTTTGTTTTTAACGATACTACATTGGTTTGGCCTGCTGATGCGGATAGTGTGTTAAATGTTGCTATCGGAGTAATTAATAATTCGTTTTATGAGCATAGCAGAACGGTAGAGATAGGCATTACTGGCGCCAGCAATGGAGCCTACGCGGTAGATACGACTTTTACACTTACTATATCGGCTAATACCCTTGATTCAGCACCCGGCTGTTCGGACCTGTTTTTTGGGCAGTATGTTGAGGGGACAGGGAATAACAAGGCTTTGCAGATATATAACCCAACGGCAGTTGCTATAGACCTGAGCGTTTACAGTATTGTTGAATCAGTTAACGGCGGGGCCTCCACTAGCTCGTATAACCTTAGCGGAACAATTGCGCCGCAAGGTGTATATGTAATTGCTAACCCGAATGCCGCTGCTGGCATATTGAGCATTGCCAATGCTACATCGCCTTTTATAAGCTTTGACGGAACAGATGCGCTTGCGCTTTTGCACTTAACAGATACCATTGATGTAATAGGCCAGTTGGATATATACCCAGGTATTTCTGGCTGGGCAGTTGGTGCGGGTTCAACAGTGCAACAAACGCTTATCCGAAATTATTTCGATCATGCAGGTGATACCAGCTGGGCCCACGCGCAATCAAGCTGGAATGTTTATCCGGTAGATATGATTGATTCGTTGGGTTTTCATCATTCGGAAAGTTGCAATGGGGGGACGCCGGTAGCTACGATTAGGTTTTTGTATTCCGGAGATAGTATTAATCAGATTGACACTTTGATCTGGGTACAAGTGGCTATAAATAACCCAACGGGAAATAATATATCCTTCTTTTATGGTGTCGATAAAAGCGTTTCTACCGCGGTTGAGGGTTATGGCAATGATTACTATCAGGCAAACCTTTTCGTTGTTAGCCCGCCGGGCTTAACATACGACTCTTTCTACATAAGCATTTTTAGC
>CAISWS010000215.1 GCA_903889265.1 uncultured Bacteroidota bacterium | reverse complement strand
TTTTGTAAACTTTGCATACAAATAAGTTATTTGGCTGGAACCTTCTCTCATATATACATTCAGGTTGTTTTCTCTTTAAAGGGTAGGGAGAACCTAATTGGAAAAATATGGAAAGATGAACTGCACAAATACATGGCCGGCATCATTGAAGGCAAAGAACAAAAATCAATTATTGTAAATGGCATGCCGGACCATATTCATGCTTTTATTGGCCTACGGCCGTCAATGTGCGTTTCTGACTTAGTGCGCGATATCAAAAATAACTCCAGCAACTTTATTAATGATAGAAAACTCGTAAAGCAAAAATTTTCATGGCAGGAAGGATATGCTGCTTTCTCGTATTCTCACTCACAATTAAATGACGTGTATCAATACATATTAAAACAGGAGGAACATCATCAAACCAGAACCTTCAAACAAGAATATCTGGGCTTTCTAAAGAAATTCGAAGTTGACTATAATGAAAAGTATTTGTTTGATTGGATAGAATAGATGATTGATTTATCACTTGCCCCGCATCCTCACACAAAAAACGTCCGCTGTATCGTCCAGTACCCCGCTATAACTGCAATGGCAATGGAGATAGGATAAACAACTCTCTGCCTGTAATAAGGCTTTTTGCCCAGGAAAAATACCAGCGTTGAAAATACTATTGCTATAATAGTAATCTGCCCTAATTCAACACCCACATTAAATGATAAAATGGATGTAAGAAACGCATTGCGCGGCAAACCTATTTCGTTTAGTGAGCTGGCAAAGCCCATACCGTGTATAAGTCCAAACAAAAACACAATCACTATCCGCCAGGCTTTAAGCTCGGTTACCATCAGGTTTTCAATAGCAACAAACATAATAGACAAGGCTATAATGGGCTCAACAACAGAACTTGGCGCTACGATAATTCCCTTCATGGAAAGGCCGAGTGTAATGGAGTGAGCAACAGTAAAAGCGGTTGCCTGCCATAAAATGGTTTTTACATTCGTGCTTAGCAGGCACAGGCCTACAACAAATAAAATATGGTCAACGCCCTCGGGTAAAATGTGATGATAGCCAAGGTTAAGATAAAACCAAACCACATCGTTTACCGGGGCTTTTTCAAGCTGGTAGTTTATGGTATGCGCTGATAAAGAGCCGAAACTTAATATCAGCACCACGAATAAAAGACAGGATGCGATGCGCTTTTGTTGCCTGGCCATAACTTTTAGTTTAACCGGTTTGATTATGATATAGCCTGCACTGCCTTTTGCGCCTCTGTTTTTAGCTGCACACTGATATTTGGATTGCTTTGAAGTGCAGTATTTATCAATTCTTTACCCTTTGCAACATCACCACCCTTTATGTAAATGAGGCCTGCATGGCAAAGTAAAACAGGATTTTTAGAATTGGTTTTCAGTGCTACCTTAATATATTTTTGCGCGTTGGCATAGTCCCCTTTGTTATAATAAACCCAGGCTAAAGTTTCATTAACATCAATATTATCCGGGCGACGGTTATACTCCATTAAAGCATGGTCAAGTGCTTTGTCGGGTTCGTTAACTTTTAAATATGCATAAGCCAGCTCACGGTCGGCATAGTGGCCAATGCTGGCATCGTTAACGCCGCTTTGAGCATCCTTTGCTAATTGAGCAACAACTTTTTTAGCGGTCTCCTGAGATTTATCTGTTTCACCATTCAAGGCATATAAATCTGTAAGTTCATCTTTAAACGCATAATCAACCACCAGCGAATCTGCTTTTAAATCATAACTGATAGCTTGCGCATAATTTTTTTCTGACCTTGCGATTCGTGCAAGTCCGGCGTAAGCATACGCATAGTCAGGCCGGTTTTGCAACGCAATAGTATAATGCATTTTGGCAGCTAAGAGGTCGCCGTTGCTTTCGTAAAGCTGGCCCAGGTGAACGCGTGCCCATTCCGTACCTTCTTCACCCGGGTAACCAGCGCTTACCGCCATTTTCATAGCATCAATAGCACCGGCATTATCGCCATAAATTTCACGCAGATAAGAGATACGTGAGTATGAACGTATATCCGGCCGCACGGAAACCATCTTGTCTGAATTTTTCACGGCTTCATCGTAATTGCCTAGTTCAACATTGGCATCAACCAGCATACCGTATACAAACGCGTTGTAAGGATTAACCCGCTGCACGTGTTGCGCGATAGCCAGGCCATCGGCGAAATGGTGTTGTGATAAATACAGGGTTCCTTTAAACACCAGGGCTTCAAAATTATTCGAATCTGTTTTCAAAACATCGTTGGCAAGCTGCATGGCTGCAACATCGTAATAAACATGGTCGCTGGTTATACGGCCTTCCTGTATATAAAGCGCAGCCAGCCCCAGCTTTGATTTGGTATCTGCAGGGTTCTTCTTAATTTGGGCAAAAAGGGCATCAGCTTTGCTTTTGGTTAGGCTATACTCTTTACTTTGAGCAAGGGTACCGGTCCTGGCTTTAAGGGGCAAAAAGCCTTCCTGTTTTTTATTGTTTTTAGCTACTATAAAGCCAACTGCAAGCACAAAAGCTGCTACCAGTAATACGTAAGTGGTTATTTTTTTCATGTCAAGGGATTTGTTTTAAGCTACGTTGAAATGGGAAGCACGGATCATGCATCACCAAACAAAAAGGGCCCCGCGCAAATGCGCAGAGCCCTAACCCTGTGACTGAAAAGTTATTAATTGGTTTTAACCAATTTGAGTGTTTGTAAAATGTGGTCGCCTTGCATAGCACGGGCAAAATATGTTCCGTTGCTCAGATTACCTGAATTCCAGTTAATAGTATAGTCGCCTTCGCTTTGGCTTGCGTCAAGTAAGGTTTTAACTAATCTTCCATCCAGGTCGAAAAGTAAGATTGTAACGTGCGTTGCGTTTTCAACCCTGTATTTTATAGTGTTGTTATCACTGAAAGGATTAGGATAAGCGGTCATGAAAACAGAAGGCGCGCTGATGCCCAAAACACTTGTTGTAATGGTAGGAGGTAATATAGCAGGTTGAGAATAAGCAACCGGTTGCCCGCCACCTACACCGGTTCCCGGCCATGGTGTTTGAACGTAAGGGAATGTGCTTCTGAATGTGGTGTCGTTATGGTTTACACCAGTGGCAAATGTAAGGTGGGCCAGCAAATCCGGTGTAACCGGGTTGCTGCCTCCTGCGGTATAATCATCAAACCATAATCCAACTGCAGCTAGTACTGCTCCGCCCACCGCTTGTAGTTCAATGCGCGTTACATCATCTTCCAACCTGCGTCCGTTAGGGAAACCATCCATATTAGGTATAAACTGCAGGCTTGTGCTGGTGTTGTAAGCGCTGTTAGTTAAACCTAAGACTGCGGCCTGTATAAGCCCTTCACTACTAAAGTTAGGGTCGTTACGTTGTGTAACAGGTACGGCCATGTTTAAGCGCAACATATCGCCACCGTTTGGCAAAAAGTTATTGATGAAAGGTTTACCGGCTGCAAGGGGATTACCGTTTTTGCCCGTGGCTAGCTGATAAGGCGCCAGGTTAGGTACACCGGTATTAAATATTGGCCATAAATCTACCGAACGTGGTGAGTGGTTGTTAGGAAGCAAGAGGCTTTGATATCCCAAGGTAGGGTCAAAAGCAGTTCCCTGTATTGCTGCCAGGTAACCGACACCGGTAAGGGCATACAAACCTTCCTGGTCATTACCAAAACCATACGCCTGTAACGAATTACGTTGTATTTGCAGTGGCGAAAAAGCCGGAACTGCGCCGCCAAAATGTGCGGTATCCATATATAAACCTAACTCGGGCTGGTAAAAGAAAGGACCAAAAGTTGCCAGTGAATCCAGGTCCTGGTAAGGGGTCATTGAATTCCATACATCTTTGTAACCAACTGGAATTACAGCTTCGTTAGTAAGTGGCATACCCAGTCTTGATACTTGCACCCAGTTGCCTGAATAGGTTTCGGTACCGTTGCCATTCAGCGTTCTTATTTGCTGACGGCTGGCTGAAGCCCAAACACCGATTACGTAGTTCGCATCCAGTATATTCTGCGGTGGATTGCTTGTTTTTGCAAGGGCTGAAATAGGTATTTGCAAAGCAAGTGTTGAAACATTCAGGTGGGTTAGCCCATCCTGAGGGCCAAGGCCAGGGCCCTGGCGGGGTGCATTGCCTAAATCAAATATACCACCCAGGTCAACAAAGAAAGGATCGTCTGATGGGCCTGCAAATACTTTTTCACCCGCACCGCCTGTAGCAGTGGTAACTGCGTTGGCAAACAAAGTGCCATAATCAGTATTTAAACCAACCGCGCTGTTAATAGACCTTGCGCCAATGTTTGGTGGAGGCACAACGCCATTGGTAACTATTGTTGTGAATGTGTTACCACCATCAGTACTTTTTTGTAATGTATAGGTTTTCATTAAATTCTGCTTGCCTAAACGGATATTGAAAAAAGTAGTGGGGTCCTGATTGGTGCTTGTGAATGTAAAGCGGTAAACAATCTGATCGGCCGTGTTTGAAGTACCGTTATTGATGTGAATATCATAATGGATATTTTCACCAAAGGAGTAATAGTTAGGCCCTCCATCCGGTATTTGCATGGGCACATAGCATGCGATGATGGTAATAGTATTTGTATCATCCGGGCTGCGGAATGCGTAAAGGTCGGTATTATCGGCCAGCGGGTCGTTGGATATCAGCGGCGCTTCGCGGTGGCTTGATGCGAAACCTTTTGTTGCACAAATCACCATAAAAAGTGAAAGGGCAAAGGTTATTAAATTACGTTTCATATATAGTGATTTAGTTTTTTATAAATTAGGTTTACTGATAAACAACGTTTGCGCCGCTCCATGGAGTTTGCACATAAGGGAATGCAGCTTTAAATGTGGTATCATTATGTTCAACACCTGTTGAATAGTTCAGCACATTCAGCAACTGGTTTGTAACCGGTGAATGGTTGCCGTTTGGCTGATAATCATCATACCATAAGCCCACAGCTGCCAGCACAACACCGCCCACTGCCTGTAACTCAATACGGGTTACATCATCTTCTAATCTGCGTCCGTTAGGGAAACCATCCATGTTTGGAATAAACTGTAAAGTTGCATCGCCGTTATAAGTTGTATTGGTAAGCCCTAAAACTGCGGCAGCCAACAGCCCTTCTGAACTAAAGTTAGGATCGTTACGCGGAGTAACAGGTACCGCCATATTTAAGCGCAGCATATCGCCACCGGTAGGTAAAAAATTATTGATAAACGGTTTGCCTGCGGCAAGGGGATTGCCTGCTTTTCCGGTTGCCAGCTGGTAAGGTGGCAGGTTTGGAACACCGGTATTGAAAATTGGCCATATATCTACGGAGCGTGGCGAAGTTGCATTGGGCAACAACAAAGCCTGATAAGGGAGGGCCGGGTCAAACGCGGTACCCACCAAGCCAGGGTTACCGATTAAACCAAACAGGCCTGATTTGCCATTTCCAAAGTCAAACGCGCCCAGTGATTTATGTTGAATCCTTAAAGCTGCGAATGCAGGGACGGCGCCGCCATATTGTTCGGTGTCCATATATAAAGCCAACTCAGGATTATAGAAGAACGGTCCAAAAACAGCCAGTGAATCCAAATCCTGGTAAGGGGTTATTGAATTCCAAATGTCTTTTTTGCCGATAGGAATAACAGCTTCATTAGTTAAAGGCATGCCTAATCTTGAAACCTGTACCCAGGTGCCCGATTCAACTGAACCACCGCCGGTTGTATTTAAGGTTTTAGTTGCTAACCTGCTTGCTGATGCCCAAACGCCTATTACAAAGTTAGGATCGAGGATGCTTGTAGCCTGTGCAGTGGTTTTGCCACTCATTTGCAAACTTGAAATGGGGATTTTAATGCAGATGCTATGTACATTATGTTTGGCCAGAGCATCGCGTATAACAGCGCCTCCCTGACGGGGTGCATCGCCTAAATCGAAAATGCCGCCCAAATCCACAAAGAAAGGGTCATCGGCAGGGCCGGCAAATACCTTTTCTCCACCGCCACCTGATGCGGTTGCTATCGCTGCAGTAATTAATGAATTGTAATCGGCCGTATTTAAACCTACACCACTTGAGATTGACCTTGGGCCAATATTTGGAGGAGGTACAACACCGGCTGATACAATGGTTGTAAATGTTGCGCCGCCGTCAGAGCTTTTTTCGCAAACATAAGTTGCCATTTGGTTTTGCTTGCCCAGGCGGATATTAAAGAAAGTAGTAGGGTCCTGGTTGGTGGTGGTAAAAGTAAAGCGGTAAACAAATTTATCACCGGTGGTTGAAGATCCGTTATTGATGTGTATTTCGTACCGGATGTTTTCGCCAAAGGTGTTGTAGTTGGGGCCACCAAATGCAAATTCGGCGGGAATGTAGTTAGCAATAATGGTAATGGTATTGGTATCGTCAGGACTTCTAAATGCGTAGAGGTCTGTATTATCGGCCAGCGGATCGTTGGCAATCAGGGGTGCTTCCCTGTGACTGGAAGCGTGGGAGAAAAATGAAGCAAATACCAATGCTACCAGCATGGTTATTTGTTTCACCCTTCTTCCCTGCGTAAGATTCCTTCTCATAAGATTAAGGTTTAGTTGATTAAAAAAAATAGTTGTGGTTAAAGATTAAATGCGTCGTCCTGGAACAGACTATAATGTGTGGGCATTGGATAATCTGAAACAACTTACGCGCGCTTTGCGTGTCCGGATCATTTCTGCTTAAAATACTTTTTACTGCCTGCCCGAATTTTGAAAAATCATCGTCTTATCTATTATCACCTGAATGGGGCGCAATGATCCGTGCGATAGTTTATATCGTAAGTGAAAGCAGAACTCCGGCTATAACCACAAACCCTGATTGATGAAAAAAGTATTTCTACTACTATATATTTTGCTGGTGGCTATTGGAATATCAAATGCCCATGAAGCCTCAGTAAAAGGTAAAGTAACCGGTATCTATACTAAAATGCCCATGCCATTTGTGATGGTAACCCTGAAGGGCACTAACTACCGGACTTTTACCGATTCAACAGGCTTTTATCAGTTCATAAATATTCCGGCACGGAATTACATTGTTGTATTTGAAACTGAAAGTTATTTTACAACTGAGCGTGAAATTGATTTGGCCGGAGATGAGGTAAGGGAATTAAATGTTGCCCTTTCCCCTGAATTAATTGAATTAAAGGCAGCGCAGGTTTCAAGCATGCGCGCAACCTCTGCAGCATCTTCGGGTATTATCAGTGCACTGGATATGGAGTTGCGGCCACGTAACAGTGCACAGGATTTATTAAAAAGTGTGCCCGGCATTTTTACTGCGCAGCACCAGGGCGGTGCCAAGGCCGAGCAGATATTTGTGCGGGGTTTTGATTGCGACCACGGTACCGATATAAACCTTTCGCTGGATGGGGTGCCGGTTAATTTGCCATCGCATGCGCACGGCCAGGGCTATGCCGATATGCATTTTTTAATGGCTGATGTGGTTTCGTCGCTGGATGTTTATAAAGGACCTTATCAGGCGCAGTTCGGTGATTTTTATACAGCTGCGGCTGTGGCATTTCGTACCTACGATAGCCTGCCGCGCAATATGGTACATGTGGATTTAAGTTCGGCCCCCACACAGCGCATTTTTGAGGGCAGCAGAATTATGTTTTTAACCAATGTGCCTACGGGTAGCTCAAAACTTAATGCTTATATAGGTGCGGAGTATAGCTATACACCCGGTTATTTTAATAACAATGCCAAATACAGCAAGTTCAATATTTTTGGAAAGCTCAATTACAAAATTACCAATAGCAGCAGTTTATCGTTTACTGTAGCCAGCTATGCTGCATCCTGGTATGGCTCTGGTCAAATACCGGTACGTGCTGTAGCTGATGGATTGATAAACCGGTTCGGTAGCCTTGACCCCACGGAAGGAGGTAGTACTGACCGTACCATGATAAACATGCTTTATAAAAACCATACCGAGCATGGACAATTTACTTTTAACGCCTACTATCAGCGTTACGGCCTTACTTTGTTTAACGACTTTACTTTCTTTTTGGTTGACCCGGTGCATGGAGATGAAATTGAGCAGGATGACAGCAGGAATATACTTGGCTTTAATACCCAATACAGCAGGTATTTTCAGTTAGGAAACATAGAAACCAAATCTACATTCGGTGGAGGAATGCGAACGGATATTATTCAAACTGATTTATGGCATGTGCAGGACAGGGTGCGTTTAGACCAGCGAAATAATGATGATATTTTTGAAACCAATAACAACATCTGGTTTAAGCAGGATTTTAATATTAACCGTTGGTTCAGGTTTGACGCCGCACTGCGTTTAGATTATTTTATTTATCAGGACCGCGACCTGCAGCCGGTTGATTCAAGTATGAATCCAATTAATGACTATCACCCAACAAATAACTCGGGAACCAATTATCAATTGCTGCCCGGTTATAAGATTAACATGGTGTTTTCACCAACTCCTTATTTGCAGTTGTATGTAAACAATGGAATCGGGTATCATTCGAACGATGCAAGGGTGGTGGTGCCTCAGCAATACCACCGGTTACCCATGGCTTTTGGCGAAGAGGTGGGTGCTACACTTCGCCTTGGAAGCCGAGCCATTTTTACCGGTGCGCTGTATTGCCTTGATTTGACTGACGAATTAACCTTTGATCAGGATGTGCCCGCTACTGTTGACCTTGGCCCTACGCGTAGAATGGGAGTAGATTTTAGCGGAAGAGTTCAGCTAACCAAATGGCTAACTTTTGATGTGGACGTAAATTATTCATATAACTACACTACTACAAAATTTCTGGGCCACAAATCGGATACTGCATTTTATCTTCCCCTTGCACCGGTGTTTACCAGCCAGGGTGGCTTAACTGCGCATGATAAAAGTGGTATAAAAGGCAGGTTGGGATACAGGGCTATGTCTAAACGCCCGGCTGACCAATACTATGCTGTTACTGCGCTGGGTTATTATGTAATGGACGCCACCATTGCCTATGAAAGGAAAAGATGGGAGCTAAGCCTGACCGCCGAAAACCTGCTAAACAGCAAATGGAACGAGGCGCAGTTTGCTACCCTAACACAGTTAAGGGGTGAAGCCGGAGCTGTGAACCAGCTTTGCTTTACGGCCGGAACCCCTTTTGCCCTAAAACTTGGTTTTAGCTTTTTCTTTTAGATGCAGGGCCCTGTTTGATTTTTCTTAAAACAGTCAGCGCTATGGGCACGATCTTATAACGGGTTTATTGAATGCTTGAGAATCCGGTAATCAAAACTTTCAATTACCTCCGGAATGTGGTTGACTACAATGCAATACCTTACTCAAAAAACCTCCACTTAACCCCTGCCTGGAAAGTAATATCTGCAGCCGGGTAACGGTAAGCGCTGAAATAGCCCTGAGGGCCAAATTCAGAACTGATGTTTGATACTTTTAAAAATATCCGGACCGTTTTAATTTTTGCGTTGATAAAGAAATCAAGCACCGGGTAGGAACTCATTGCATAAGCAGGTAAATAAGGATACAACTTGTTAGCCTGGGCTTCGGGATAGAAGCCGCCCAGCAGAGGATCGTAATAGGGGGCATTATTGCTGTAACGGAGGCGCAGGTCGAAGCCAACGTCCAGCCATAATAATTGATGAAACAACCTGCGCTCGTAATAAATGCTGTGCCTGGAATACAGCATAGGATAGGTGGATTTGATGTCGCCGTTATTAGGGGATACCGTAAACCAGATATCATCATCTAAATGGAAACCATAAAATGAATTCTTGTTTCCAAAATGTGCTACAAAAACATTTTCCTCACCATTGGTTATATAAGGATTTGGCTGGCCCGGAATAACCGGTACATGGTCAACCACATAATAGTTCAAATCGGCAGTTATACCTAAAAAAGGGTTTGTGTATTTACCGCCTATGGCCAGTGTTTTTTCCTTGGGCAACTTGTAATGGTAAGTAAGTTTGTACCGGCCCGAATCTGCATCTATATAGTAGTTTTCGTAGATGTAAGGCGCTTCTTTTAACTGGTAGGATGCGTTGCCTGTTATGGTTCCGAATTTACCTAAATCGTATCCTACAATACCATCAACCAGTAAATCGTTTTGATTATAACCGTACAAATAGTATTTGGCTGAAGCATTATAAATTATCTTTTGCTTTGAAGAATAGTTATTGCGGAAGGTTCCGCTAACATACCAGTTGCCAAAATTATTATCCAAATGGTTTTGTTGGAGTAAATAGTAATCGAAGCCGGTTTCGGCAAAAGCAATAAAGTCTTTTTCTTCAAAGGTAGAATCGCTGGTTAGTTTACGCGGCCGGTACTCCAGTTTAAGCGCATTACCTATTTTAAAATACCCCAGATTATTATACACAGAGTCGGGAGTATAAAATTTATTGTAGTAATTGGTATCCGGGTCGTAGTCGCGGTAGCTGTAGGTACTGCGTTCCACATTAAACTGGTAGCCTATGTTAAAAACGGGTAATATACTTTCTGTTCGGGCCGAGTCAACATGCTTCCGCTCGTATATTTTAGGACCTATGCTATAAGTGGCAGTCAGGTAAGCGTCAATCTGCATGTATTTATTCAGAGCCGAGTCGCGAACCGGCACCAGTGTTTTCTTAAAAAAAGTTGAGTCAAACGGATTTGTCATTACCCCGCCATTCTCTTCATTTTTTACGGAGTTAAATACTATATCCGCTTCAACATTCCAGTGCTTGTTTTTTGAAATATAGTTAGCATACAAATCAAATCCGTTAACATTGGTTTGCTGGCTGCCATAGGTGCCCGGTGAGAATATCCGGGTAAAGTCGACCCCGTAATAAATCATTTTTTTATACTGGTTGGCAAATTTGGCGGTTATCATGTCTTCCTTATTCAGGCCAAACATCAGCCCCACTTCAACATAAGGCCTTATCAGGGTGTAATGCTTTATGGAGTCTTTTTGGTACTTGTAAATGTCGTATTGATTGTAGCCCGTGTTAAAGCCCATGTGCTTATCAAGGCTGAAAACAGTGGGGTAAGCCGCACTACCGGTGTTACCCATGTTGATATATTCAATGCCGGCGCGTTGCACTAAGCTATATTCTTCAAAATGAAAGATGGTGGAGTCAATTACAAAATGGTTATCCGGCTCACCCGGCAAATACCAGGTATCGTTTTTTGTAGAAGGTTTTTTAGGTTTTATTGCTTTTACTGAGTCCGGAACAACATTGCCTGAATCGGCCCCTGCACCAAAAGAAGATTGATGCGAAAATGAAAAGATAAACAGGAGTAAGAGGAACTTTAATGCAATTGAAGCTTTCACGCTTGTTTCTTCTTTTTTGTGTTAATGTGCGAACCTGTTAAGGTAAATTCAAAATGCACAGGGTTAATACTTTATCACCTGAGCACGTTAACACCTTCGCACTTCTATATTTGCTCAAGCAATTCAACAATAATTTTCCGCATTTTAGGCTCAGCTTCGGCAGCTTTTTTCAATACAAAATCATGGGTTACCTTATCCGCTTTTTCAAACGGGTATCCCATATCGCTGATAACCGAAATGGCAAATACTTCCATATTCATGTGCCGTGCCACAACCACTTCGGGCGTAGTTGACATGCCTACTGCATCGGCGCCTAAAATGTGCAGCATCTTATACTCCGCCGGGGTTTCAAATGTGGGCCCTTGTAGTCCCGCATAAACACCGGTATGGCAGGTTATATCGTGTTTCAAAGCAATAGCCTCTGCTTTTCTGATTAAAAGCGGGTTATATGCATTATTCATATTTGGAAAACGTGGCCCCAATTCGTTATAATTTTTGCCACGCAGAGGATGCTCGGGTTGCAGGTAAATATGGTCGGTAATAATCATCAGGTCGCCCACTTCAAAATCGGCGTTCATACCACCTGAGGCGTTGCTAATCAGCAGGGTTTCTACACCTAAAAATTTCATTACACGTACCGGAAAGGTAACCTCAGTCATAGAGTAACCTTCGTAATAATGAAAACGGCCACTGAGCGCAACTACATTTTTGCCTCCCAGCTCACCAAAAATCAAACTGCCTTTATGGCCAAGTACTGTTGATACGGGGAAATTGGGTATTTCACCATAAGGTATTTCAATATCTGTTTTAATTTCTTTGGTAAGGTTGCCTAAGCCTGAGCCCAATATGATTCCGTGTTTATACTCTTTGCTTATCTTCTTTTTCAGAAAATCGCTTGTCTCTTTTATCTTCTCCAACAAATTTTCCATGCCGTTTTTAAACCCCTGTTTTTTGTTTTGTTACTTCAATATATTGCAGAATATCTGCGTTAAACCTATCGCCACCGCCCAATAAAAAATGAACTGCTATTGGCTGGACAAATATTTCGATTTTATTCTGCAAAAACCAATCGCGGAATTCTTCAAGCCTTGCCGCATCTTTTTCGGTTGTTACTATTATTTTCTTTACCTCGCCCAGGTTATTAAAGGTTTCCCGTACCGCCTCTAAATCATAACGGTCGAAACGGTGATGATCGCGGTAATCGCGAACATAAACATTCCGTGCCCTTTGGCTTAAATAGTTTTTCAACTCATCAAAGCGGGCAATGCCGCATACCAGCAAAACATCCGTATCCTTTTCAATATTCCACTTCCGGCTAAAATCATTAAACGAATACAAAGGGGCATATTGTATACAACTGAAATAAATCTTCTGATAGCTGTATGGGGCTATTTCGTTTATGATTTTTTCACTTTCTGCGAAGGTTAAATTATATGGGCACTTGGACACCACAATAATATCTGCCCTATGATAATTGTTGCGGTGCTCGCGCAGCCAGCCAACAGGTATTAAATTATCGCGCGTAAACAGGTTGGCGTATTCGGTAATTAAAATGGACAAACCAGCTTTGATTGCCCTGTGCTGAAAAGCATCATCCAATAAAATAACATCAATTTCGGGGTGTTCGCCCAATAAACGGGGCACGGCCAAAACGCGGTCTTCGCAAACTGATACAACGGTTTCGGGGAATTTAGCTTTAAACTGTCGCGGTTCATCGCCAATTTGCAAGGCTGTTGAACTTGCATCGGCTATCACCAGCCCATGGCTGCGGCGGCCATATCCGCGGCTTAGTGTTGATACCCGGTAAACGTATTGAAGCAGAAATATCAGGTATTCAATGTGTGGGGTTTTGCCGGTGCCGCCGGCCGATAGATTACCCACCAGCACTATCGGGAAATCGAATTTTACTGACTTAAATACCTTCTTATCGTACAAATAGTTTCTGAAGGCCGTTACGAAGCCATAAATCAGAGCGAATGGATAAAGAATTATTTTTGAAAGGGTATTGATGGGATTGTTGTTTAATATTGTTGTGACCTTTGCTTTGAGCTATGGGCTTTGAGTTTTGAATTTTCGGTTTCACAGCTCACAGCCCATAGCCCAAATCTTATGTATTCAATCAGCTCAAAAATATGAAGATAAAAGACATCACCGATTTTCTTGAAAGTATTGCACCACTGGAATACCAGGAAAGCTACGATAACTGTGGTTTGATAGTAGGAGAGAAGGAGGCCCCGGTAAAGAAAGCCCTGATAACCCTGGATGTAACCGAGGCTGTTATTGACGAGGCCATTGCCGAAAAATGCCAGTTGGTTATTGCCCACCATCCCATAGTTTTTGGAGGACTTAAAAAGCTGAATGGCAAAAATTATGTGGAGCGCACGGTTATAAAAGCCATTAAAAACAATATTGTCATTTATGCCATACATACCAATTACGATAATGTAATGGATGGGGTTAATGCGAAAATATGCGAGCGTCTTGGCCTGGTGGATTGCGAAATATTGCTGCCCAAAAAGCAGTTGCTTAAAAAGCTTTACACCTTTATTCCGCTGGAACAATATGCCAATGTGGCGCAGGCGGTTTTTGAAGCCGGAGCCGGAAATATTGGAAACTACAGCGAAGCGAGTTTCAGTGCGCCGGGTATGGGCACTTTTAAAGGCAATGCAGCATCCAACCCGGCGATTGGCAAAAAAGGCGTTTTAGAAAGTGTAGAGGAGGTAAAGTTTGAAACCATTTTCCCCGCCATTATTGAGCGGAAGGTTATTGAGGCCCTGATAAAGGCCCACCCGTACGAAGAAGTGGCTTATGACATTGTTGCCCTTGACAATTATTATAGCCGGGTAGGCAGCGGCATGGTGGGTAACCTTAAAAAGCCTGTAGATGAACTGACTTTTTTAAAAGCGGCCAAAAAGCAATTGCAAACAGGTTGTATCAGATATACGCCGCTTCGTCAGAAAGAGGTTAAACGGGTGGCGGTTTGCGGTGGAGCGGGCCGTTTTTTGTTAAATAATGCAATTGCCGCCGGGGCCGATGTGTTTGTTACAGCCGACTTTAAATACCACGACTTTTTTGATGCCGAGGGCAAAATAGTGGTTGCCGATGTGGGACACTTTGAAAGTGAGCAGTTTACGAAACATCTGCTGATTGAAAAAATTTCGGAAAAATTCCCTACATTTGCATCCCTAATGTCAAAAATCAATACAAACCCTATTAATTATCTATAACAATGGCAGCAACCAAAGAACTTTCTATTGACGAAAAATTGCAGCAACTATGGGAGTTGCAACAAATTGATTCAAAGATTGATAAAATACAAATCCTTAAAGGCGAGCTTCCTATTGAAGTGAAAGAACTTGAGGACGAAATTGAAGGCCTTCATACCCGTTTAAAGAACTCTCAGGATGAAGCTGCGGAAATGGAGGAAGAAATCAAGAACCGCAAGAACGCCAAAGCACTTGCCAAGGAATTGATTACCCGTTACGAAAAGCAACAGGATAACGTAAAGAACAATCGTGAATACGATGCGCTTTCGAAGGAAATTGAATTGCAGAAACTTGAAATACAGTTGTGCGATAAAAAAATTGCCGATTCTACTGCCAAGATAGAATCAAAGCAGGTAGTGCTTGATGAGACTGAAAAAACCATCAAAGAGCGCGAAAAAAACCTGAAGAACAAGAAGAAAGAACTGGAGAAGATAATTGAAGAAACTGAGAAGGAAGAAAAAGAACTTCAGAAAGATTCTGATAAACAGGCTAAAAAAGTTGAAGAGCGTTTATTGAAAGCTTATACCCGTATCCGTGGCGCTTACAAAAACGGCCTGGCTGTTGTTGCGGTATTGCGCGATGCATGCGGTGGTTGTTATGCAAAAATACCACCACAGCGTCAACTGGAAATCCGCCAGAGAAAAAGAATTATTACCTGCGAACACTGCGGCAGAATTTTAGTTGCCTGGGACGAACCGGAAACTGATAACTAAGAAACACGAAAACCCTCTCCATCCGAGAGGGTTTTTAATTTATAAGCATTTGCCTTAGTTCTTCTAATTATGACTGATAATTGTTAAACGAAAATTTTATGAAAGCTGGCTTGGTCAATTAAGATTTGTTTATCAATTTTGACCGAAACAAAGGTAAAAGGGCATTGAATTATGCTAGCAAAAATAATTCCAGCTTCAGTTCGAAGTACTATTTATAAAAGTCTGAAAACCGCGTTGTACCAAAACCGGGTTAATATCGAAAAAGCCATTCCGGTAATAAATCTTCAACAAAAACACATTAATAATTTAAAAGCTGTTGTTAACCGTGAGGAGCTGTTAAAGCTGCTTCCTAAACATGCTGTTGTGGTAGAATTAGGGGTTGACCATGGAGAGTTTTCGGAAGTGATATTAAAAACCACGCAACCCAAAAAGCTTCACCTGGTTGATGCCTGGGGTAATCCGGAAAGATTTCACGATGGGCTGGGAGTAATGGTGATGGATAAGTTTAAAAGCGAAATAGCCAGTTCGCAGGTGGAGGTGAATGTTGGATATTCCACAACTATAATATCAACTTTCCCTGATAATTATTTTGATTGGGCATACGTTGACACTGACCACAGTTATTCTTTAACGTCGCGGGAACTGAATCTGATAAAAAACAAAATGAAACCCGGGGGCATTATTGCCGGCCACGATTACGCTATTTGCAACTGGGTTGATGATATTCGTTATGGGGTAATTGAAGCTGTGCACGAATTTTGCGTAAAAGAAAATTGGGAAATGATTTATCTTACCATTGAAACCGGTTCGTACCGAAGTTTTGCTATTCGTAAGTTGCAAGATTAATCGGGTGCAGGCAGTAATTAATGTTTAGCCCGAAATTTGCTTTGTTTTAAGCTGTTGCCCGTACCACTTTACAAAGTTTTGTATTCCTAGTTTAAAAGAGGTTGATGGATGATAATTGAGTAAACGCTTCGCCTTTTCAATATCGGCAAAGGTTTGGTTTACATCGCCTTCCTGCATGGGTTGATATTGTATATCGGGTTTGCTGCCCATTACATCATATATAACGTTCACCATTTCTGCCAGCGAGATAGGGCTGCTGTTGCCCAGGTTTATTATTTCAAAAACACGCTCGTGATTATTGAGGTATTCCACAGCACTGAAAATGCCCTGCACTATATCGGCCACATAGGTATAGTCCCTGCTTGAAGTGCCATCGCCGAAAAGCGTTACCGGTTTGTTATCCCTGATAGATTCAACAAATTTTCTGATGGCAAGGTCTGGCCGCTGGCGTGGGCCGAAAACGGTGAAGAACCGTAGGTTGATAATATTGATACCGTATAAATGATGATAAACGTGGTTAATCAGCTCAGCCGCCCTTTTTGCAGCGGCGTATGGCGAAATCTGCTCATCCACATTATCGGATTCGGAGAAAGGCACTTTGATGTTATTGCCGTAAATGCTGCTTGAAGAGGCAAATACCATTTTCTTTATTCCGTTGCGCTGCATCCAGCCAAGTATGGTTTGCGTGCCTGTTACGTTTGCTTTAAAGTAACCAAGAGGGTCGGCAATAGATGTGCGGACCCCGGTTTTGGCCGCCAAATGAACTACGGTATCAATATCCCCAGGTAAAGTATCAAGCAGGGCGCTGTCGGTAATATCGCCTTCAATAAAGGTGAAGTTGGGGAAGTTCAGCAGTATTTTAAGGTTATCTTCTTTTAGCGTTCGGGCATAAAAAGGGTCGAAATTATCAATGCCGATAACGTGATAGCCCTGATTCAGTAACATTTCGGAGGTGTGGCTGCCAATAAAACCTGCACAGCCTGTTAGAAAAATTTTGGGCATCTGGGTTATCAATATAACTGAATATACAATGGTGCGAACGATGGTAAAAGTATAAAAAAAGCGACGCGATGTTAAGAATCTTGCGTTGCCGGTATGCCGGTTTTTAATTTCTCACCACTCCGTTTATCTTTCACCCGTGTTAAGGCAACTATTGTTTTTTTTATTCTTCCTCTCTACGGGCTTATTTATCCATGCCCAAAGCTTTGATTTTAATGGTAATTGCCGCGGTGCCTATAACATGCTGATAGCATTAAAGCTGAACCAGGGTGACGCATTGCTGAAAGAGGAGGAACGCAAAAATCCGGATAACCTGATTGCGGTTTACCTGGAGAACTACTTCGATTTTTTAACTGTATATACCAGCGATGAGCGCAAGCTTTACGACCAGTTAAAGAAAAATGAAGACCTGCGCCTGGTGCTGCTGAATGCCGGTGACCCCAATACCCCTTATTACCTTTTTACCATGGCAGAGGTTAACCTGCAATGGGCAGCGCTGGACATTAAATTCGGCGAATATTTAAATGCTGTGTTTGAAATAAGGCGTGCGTTTAAAATGCTGAGCCAGAACCAAAAGAAATTTCCGGATTTTAGACCCACACAAAAGTCGCTGGGGGTGCTTTATGCTTTACTTGGCAGTGTGCCCGATAAATATAAGTGGGGCGTAACCCTGCTGGGTATGGAAGGCAATGTTGAGTTGGGCATGGGTTACCTGAAACAGTTAATTGATTACGGCAATAAAAACGACTATATCTACCAGGATGAAACCATCATCTATTATTCTTTTTTACTGCTGAACCTGCAAAATAAAAGCGAACAGGCCTGGCAGGTGCTGCAAAGCAATGGCTACCCTAAAGCCGATAACCTGATGAGCACCTATACCTGCGCGCATATTGGAGTGTACGGTAAGCATAATACCGAGGCGTTAAGGCTGCTTGACCAGCGCCCTGCGGCAGATTCGTTTGCCAAATTTCCTTTTTTAGATTACCTGACAGGCCTTGCAAAACTGAGCGAACTTCAACCTGATGCTGATGCTTATTTTAAAAAATTTATTGCAGCATACCAGGGAGAGAACCATATTAAATCTTCGTTTCAAAAAATTGCATGGTGTTATTTATTAAAAGGGGATACCACTAATTACCTGAACTTTATTGAAAAGGCAGGGCATAAAGGCGGGGCTACGCTGGATGCCGATAAGCAGGCTAAAAAAGAAGCTGATGACCATCGCATACCCAACCCAAAACTGCTTCGTGCGAGGCTGCTGTTTGATGGGGGCGAATACACAAAAGCTACCGCCGAAATGAATTTATTGAATGAGAATACGTTCAATAGTGAAGACGATAAAACCGAATATCTGTATCGCATGGGGCGCATATATGATGAAACCGGTAAAACTGATTCGGCACTTTTGCTTTACAGTAAAGCCATTGATAAGGGAAAAGATTTGCCACGTTATTTTGCAGCTAACTCAGCCATTGAATCGGCCAAAATTTATGAGGCAAAAGGGGATAAGGAAAAAGCCAGATTTTACTACAATCTTTGCCTCTCGTTTCCAAATCACGAATACAAAAATGGATTGGACCAGAAGGCGAAAGCGGGGTTGAACAGGTTGGAGTGAGGATACGTGTTCAGGTGCTCAGGTGTTCAGGTGTTAAAGTAGTTTTGTGCGGATGCCGGTATTTGTTTTGAAATAGTATTTAAGTTTGTGTAACAATAAGACTCAACTTTTGGTGAAAGAGCAATTAACCTGAACAATTGAACGCATGCGCACATGAACACAGTTGAATCCAACATATCGCTTAAACCATACAACACCTTTGGTATTGATGCTGAAGCTAAATATTTTACAGAAATAAAATCCGTAGATGATTTCCGTGAGGTTTTGGAGGATAAAAAGCTGGCGGGCGAAAAGAAGTTGATACTGGGTGGTGGCAGCAATATCCTGCTAACGCAAAACTACGATGGCCTGGTTATAAGAAATTGCATTCCGGGCATTGAGGTTGTTTCTGAAACTGAACACCATGTTATTGTAAAAGCGAATGCCGGTGTGGTATGGCATGAACTTGTTTTGTGGGCAATTGAAAGAAATTACGGTGGCATTGAAAACCTGTCGCTTATACCCGGTTTTTGCGGAGCGGCGCCCATGCAGAATATTGGCGCTTATGGCGTTGAAATAAAAGACGTTTTTTACGAACTGGAAGCGGTTGATGTGCATGCCGGTGCGCTGGTAAAATTCAGTTTAACCGATTGTGAATTCGGTTACCGGGAAAGTGTTTTTAAAGGAAAATACAAGGGGCAGTTTCTGATTACTTCTTTAAGCCTGCGGTTTGTAAAACTTAATTCGGCACATGCGTTGGCGCAGTATCGTTTCAGAACAGAATACGGGGATATAAAAGAAACGCTTAGCCAGATGCGTGCATACGACCTTTCTATTAAAGCAGTAAGCGATGCGGTAATAAAAATCCGTTCCTCAAAATTGCCCGACCCTAAAAAGATTGGCAATGCCGGTAGCTTTTTTAAAAACCCGGTGGTAAGCAAACCGGAATACGAGAGGCTTGTGGCCATTTATCCTGTTATGCCTAGCTATCTTCAAAAAGACGGCAGCGTAAAAGTGCCTGCGGGCTGGTTAATTGAGCAATGTGGGTGGAAGGGTAAGGTAGTTGGCAACACCGGTTCACACGCTACCCAGGCGCTTGTATTGGTCAATTACGGCAACGCAACAGGTAACCAGATATGGCAATTGGCGCTTGATATTCAGCAGTCGGTTAAAGAGAAATTTGGTATTGAAATTTCGCCGGAGGTGAATGTGGTGTAACTACTATTAATATCTGGGGTCATTATCAACCGGTGGCGGCGTATACCGGGGCTGTGTTTTTGGTTGGCTCTTACTTTTGTTTTTGGCACCAGATTCAAATTTCCAGCCAACGGTAAGTAACACGGTGGAACTGTTATATATGCTGTTAACAGGGAAATTGTAGTTTGAAAGCTGTATAGAAGCGTCTTTAGACCATCCGTAGATATAGGCAAGGTCAACGTAAAAATGGGTGAGGCGTATTCCGGCACCGAGTGTAAACGCATTTCTTACATCCCGGTAGCCCGCTGTTACTTCCTGCCCGCTTTTATACGGAGATGTTGAGAAGTAATACCCGGCCCTGAGCCTTACTATTTTAATAGCAGCTTCTAAACCGGCATGGATGGTATGGTTGAATCCGTATGTAGATTTTATTTCATTGTTTATGCTTGATTCCTGGCCTGTTGAATCGTTGGGAATATGAATCCGCGATGCGCCTAAATTCTGGATATCATAGTCTACCGATATAAAGCCATACTGTTTATAATAAAAGCTTGCGCTAAAGGTACCCTTCATAGGCGTTCTGAGGGAATATTTAAAAGGATCGGCTGCAATGGGCTGGCCACCGTTAACGGTGGATTGATAACTTGCAGAGTCTTCGGTAAAATTAATATTGTAGTTTTCGGTAATGGAATACCAGGTTGGTAAATGATAAGATGCGCCTATACGCATAAAAGAAACCGGCCGGTAAATAAGGCCTATAATTCCATTGAACCCGTACCCGCTTTCGGTTGTGTTGGTTGTAATTTCATATTGCTGTACCGATGAATTGTTTGTACCCGAAGGGCTTTCAATAAAATCGTTGTAGATATTGTAACTGATTAATGGCACCGCCAGGTTTATACCCAGGTATAATTTATCCTGCAGGTTGGCTCCTAATGCAAAATCAATTCTGTTTATGGCACCGCTTGTTTCCAACTGGCCTGCTTGTGTTACCGGAGCTTTTAAAATGCTGTAGTAGCTACCGGTTGCATTATTTAGTTGCACCAGGTTAAAGGCATTGGCTAATACAATTTCGGGTGGGTCGCTGTTAAAGCTTATGGGGGTTGTGTTGGCTGGCTGATTATAAATGTTTGCAAGGCCCGCATATTCATCCATCAGGCTGCTGGAGGTATTGTTGGCACTATAATACTGCCGGTGGTTGAAGGAACTGGTTTGCTGAAAATTAAGCGCTACCGAAATAGATTTAAGCGGGTGATCTGCAAACCCCATCTGGCTGGGGTTGTTCTCAGAAGCATTTTTATAAACCTTGGTAAAAACAAAACCACCCTGAGCTATAGCAAACGAAACCTCATGCGAAAAGGTGTTGCCGCCATTATAAACAGCCTGGTTGGTACCCACCTGTAGCAAAGGGGTTAAAGAGAAATCGGTTGAACGGTAAACACCCAGGCCTGCCGGGTTAATATCTATACAACCCAAATCAGCACCCACTGAACCAAATGCCCCGCCTGCGCCAAGGGTGCGGGCCGTGCCCGATAAACCGGTGCGGGCCCAAAGGGCCGACATATCTGAATTATCCTGCGAAAACGTAACCTGGCACAATAACAAAAGTATAGCTATAAATCCTGTCCTCATTGTAAAATATTACACCGCGTTTAACTTGCTAACGCAAAGAATAATAAAAATTATATCAATCAAGCCTATCCTGAAAAAAAACGGAACCTTTTAGGGATTCCGTTTTTACAATTACTTGTTGTTTATTTTATCTGTGTCCACCACCGCCGCCTGAGTGTCCGCCACCACCACCGGAACTATGTCCGCCGCCGCCACTAAAGCCACCTGAGCTATGCGCTGCGCCGCTGCTATAACCCCCATGATATCCGCCCCCAGCCGGAGCGCTATAACTGTGTGAAGGTGCTGAACCTCTGCCCTGCATGCCCGAAGGGCTTGCCTGCCTTGAAGCGCCGGCATTATTTCCAACTCTGTTTTGCGCTTGTGCCTGTGAATTACTTCTTTGCGCCTGACGATCAGCCCCTCTTGCCGAAATACTTCCATTGGTAGCAGCCCCACCAGATTTGCTGGCATTCCAGCTACTTGGTGCTACTGATTTCCAACCGGCGCTTTCCGAACTTTTAGCTGAGGCCTGACCGTTGGTTAAACCCGATTTAGGCTGCACACTGATGTTGTTTCCGTTAGTAGTATGCACCGCTGAACCTGCATTATTGGCCAAAGCACCGCTTTTTGTGCCAAAAGGAACGCCCCCATTACCTGAGCCAATACCAAAGGCCCGTCCGCCATTTCCATATCCTCCATAACCACCTCTGCCATATCCGTAGCCGTATCCATGGCCCCAGCCATAACCTCCCCAACCTCTGCCATATCCATACCCGTAAAGGCCACCCCATCCCCAATATCCATACCATGGAGACCAACCGAAGCCTAAGCCGTAATAACCGTATCCATAACCGTAATAAGGATATCCGTAACCATATAAGCCCAAACCACATCCATCGTAAGAGCAGCCATAATCATAATAACCTAATCCGCCGTAGCAGCTGCCACCGTAGTAGCGTTGAAGGCTTGATGAATAATCATTGTCGCTGTAATAGTTGTTATTGGTTACCGTATTTCCATTGCTATCAACATACGTTTTGCTGGATTGCAGCTTATAATCTGATTGATAGCCATCGGTGCCGCTCTGGCTGCTGTAATTCTGGCTACCCTTGTCTTGCTGAGAAACATTTTCGCCTTTATCATTTCCGGAAGAGTAATACACATCATCGGTCTGTGCAAAGCCCTTTAATCCTGATAAAAAAAGCAGAAAAATAAAGGATGTAGTGATGAATGTTATCCGTTTCATAAGACCCCGTTTTATTGGTTACGACAAAGTTAGTTCAAAAGAGTTTAAGCCTCCTCAATGATTTTCATAATTTTGACGGATTATTAACATAAAACATCATTATTAACAAAAATCACCGGTTATAGGGACTAAACCCTTTCCAAATTTACGATGGCTAAAGATATTACGTCGAAACTTAACGATTATTCACAGTGGTATAACGACCTTGTAATCAAGGGCGGATTAGCAGACCACAGCAGCGTGCGCGGATGTATGGTTATTAAACCTTATGGTTATGCTATATGGGAAAACATGCGCGATGCGTTAGACAAAGCTTTTAAAGAAACCGGGCACGTAAACGCCTACTTTCCGCTTTTTATACCTAAAAGTTTTTTAAGCAAAGAAGCATCGCATATTGAGGGCTTTGCCAAAGAGTGCGCAGTAGTGACACATTACCGTTTGATTAATGACCCAAACGGCAAAGGCGTAATTGTTGACCCGGAAGCTAAACTGGAGGAAGAACTTATAGTTCGCCCAACCAGCGAAACTATTATCTGGAACACCTACAAAAACTGGATACAATCGTACCGCGATTTACCTTTGTTAATTAACCAGTGGGCTAATGTTGTGCGCTGGGAAATGCGCACCCGTTTGTTTTTGCGTACGGCAGAGTTTTTATGGCAGGAAGGCCACACAGCCCACGCCACAGCCAAAGAAGCCGTTGAGGAAACAGAAAGAATGCTGGATGTGTATGCCACCTTTGCCGAAGAGTTTATGGCGCTACCGGTTATAAAAGGCAAAAAAACACCTAACGAAAGATTTGCCGGTGCGCTGGATACTTATTGCATTGAGGCCATGATGGGCGATGGGCAGGCTTTACAGGCAGGTACCTCGCACTTTTTAGGGCAGAATTTTGCCAAGGCTTTTGATGTGCAGTTTTTGAATAAAGAGAGTAAGCTGGAGTATGTGTGGGCAACAAGCTGGGGAGTATCGACCCGTTTGATTGGCGCTTTGATAATGGCACACAGTGATGATGACGGATTGGTGATGCCTCCTAAACTTGCACCTTTGCAGGTGGTGATAGTGCCTATCTTTAAAACGGAAGAGGAGATGAACAAGCTGCACGAAAAATGTGCACCGGTGATGAAGGAGCTGAAAGCCAAAGGCATTTCGGTAAAGTTTGATACGGATGATACCAAGCGCCCCGGCTTTAAATTTGCCGAATATGAGTTGAAAGGCGTACCGGTAAGGTTGGCTATGGGCATGCGCGATTATGAAGCAGGTACCGTTGAGGTTGCCCGCCGCGATACCAAAGAAAAATCGAGCCGGCAGTTTGAAGGTATTGCTGCTTATATTGAAAAATTACTGGTGGATATACAACAAAATATTTACAATAAAGCGCTTGCTTTCCGCGATGCAAACATCCGCGAAGTAAACAATTGGGATGAGTTTTTGAAGACGATTGAACAACCGGGTTTTATATCGGCCCACTGGGATGGAACTTCTGAAACAGAAGATAAAATTAAAGAACTGACCAAAGCTACCATCCGTTGTATACCTTTAAACAATCCGCAGCAGGACGGTGTTTGTGTGTTTAGCGGTAAACCAAGTAAAGAACGTGTAATATTTGCCAGAGCTTATTAAGAAATTTAATACAATAGCACGCTGATTGGTTATGATGATTATGATTGTTTTATGATGTAAGAACATTTTAAACCATGTATTTGCTTTAAATCATAAAAATCATAATGAATCAGCGTTCTATAAAAATCTAAACTATGAAAGATAAATTTTTAAATCTCTTCCGTAACTGGAATCCTGAAACTGAAATGGCCGTTAAGGTTAAGTTTATAAAAAAGGGAACGGAGGCACCGGTGACCGGTGAACAATATACTGCCAGGCTGTATGATAAAGAGCTTTTTCAGGATGATGAATACCTGGGCCATGCACCGTTAAACGAAAAAGGCGAAGCACTTATCCATTTCTCACCGGCTGAAATCCGAAACTACCACTTTGGTTTTGAAGAATTGCCTGATTTGTACGTGCTTCTTTTTGACGGTGACGTAGTGCACTTTCAAAGCCATGTTTGGAAGAACGTTGACTTCGAAAAACTGGCTTTGCTGGATGTGAATGAGGGTGAGGTTTTGAACTTCGGGACTTTTGAGGTGGAGTAATTGCATTATAAGGCAAATACAACCCTGGATTAAATAAAAAAAGACTATCCATCAAGAGCCCTCTTTTGACTTATCGAAAGGGGACTCTTTGTCTTTATAATTTCCCTTAATTACCCCAATCAATCAGCCGACCTGGCATTCCTAAAGAGTGGGCTATGCAGAACGACTTTATTTTTAACATGAAAAATAAAATTATTTAAGATAAGATGGGCTATAATCATTAATATTGCTGCATATAAAATTTACTATGAAGCAT
>CAISWS010000214.1 GCA_903889265.1 uncultured Bacteroidota bacterium | reverse complement strand
GTTTTGTCACCATTCAATCAAAATACTTATGCCAACCCGGTAAATTCCACCACCTATTATTTGGGCGTTACAGATGGTAATGGGTGCTTAGGCAAAGATTCAATAAATATTATGGTAAGGCCGGCATTAGTATCCGTAAATGTAAAAACCACAAAGGCCATTTGTCCGGGTCAAGCCAATGGCGCTATTACGGCAGTTGTAACGGCAAACGATACAGTCCGTTACCAATTGCTTAATGCCAACTATAGTGCAACCCTGCATGCTGGCACTGCCATAAACAACGATACATTACTTTTTAGTGGCCTATCCGGAGGTACCTACCACTTGCTGCTCAGCGATTCGCTGTGTACCAATATTGATAAAACCGTTGTTGTGGGAGATGGGATAATAGGTGCTGATACAACCTTAACTATCCCAACATGTCCTACGCTTACCAATGGCGAAATCCATGCTGTTCTTTATGGAGATGAGGGCCGCATAAGTTATAAGCTGCTTAATTTTAATTCAACCTCAGTTTTAGATTCAGGAATTGTGGCCGATAGCGGCTCAGTTAACTTTACCTCACTGGTGGCAGGTTCTTATCCTTTGGTAATCAGCGATTCGCTTTGCACCTTAACTTATGATATAGTATTATTTGCACCCCAACCGATTAATTATACCGGAAACACTTTGCTTCCAAGTTGTTTTGGCGACTCAGCGGCGACGGGGTGTATTAATATTACCGGAGGAACAGCGCCATATAATTATCAATGGAGCGACCCCGCAATATCCGGAGCTTGCCCCGTATACATATCCCCCGGTCATTATTCAGTGACGATAACCGATGTCAATAATTGTTCCGATACTGTTTTTGGAATTGTAATAGTGCAAAACCCCGAATTACACCTGCATGAAATTTCAGAGATAACAGATGCTAATACAGATAGTATCAACGTTACTATAACCGGAGGAACACCTCCCTATCACGTAGCCTGGGGTGACGGAGATACGAGCCAGACAATCGGCCCCGCAAGGCATACGTATACTTCTGATTCCATTTTTGTAATTACCGTTCAAGACTACATCGGATGTTTTATAACCGATACCATTGTTACTTCTTTTACTATTGGTATTCCTGAAAACACGCTGGCTGTTATAAAGATATTCCCCAACCCCGCAAACGACCAGGTATTTATTGAAAGCAATGAAATTGCAATAGGTGAAATTGAAGTTTTGGATATAACCGGCAAACAGGTTTTGCATCAATACCTTAGCGGTGCTCATCAGTCCATGTTGAATGTTTCAGAACTAACTGATGGGGTTTATTTGCTGAATGTCCGGTCAGCCGGTTTACAATACCGCAGCCGGTTTGTTAAGGCGCAGTAGTTTATTGCAGGTGATAACTGACCAAAGGAAAACCATCATACTTTATTATGCCTATACCCGGTGCAATTAGCATAGTATCGTTGACCATGCCACCGGGAGTAGTTACCGTACGCAGCAAAGTGTAAACATTTTTATAACTATTACCCCCCACCGCTATGTTTGCTGAAGCTGCAATAACCTTCACGGTTCCACCCGAAGCAGACCATGAAGACTGTGCCGAAATGGGGAAAGTAAGCACCCACTCATCAAATAAACCGCTGCCTGCAAAGGTTTGAACGCCATTATCGCCTTTATAAGAAACAGATGGTGTGCCCGAATTAATATTACCTGAATCAACCACAACTCCTTTAATGGAAGTAGTGGTATAATAAGTAATGGTTCCACCAAAAACCGATATCGCGTTTGCTATTTGAAAAACAGCCGTATCGGTTTGTGTAGCCGGGAAATTGGTTACCGCATAACTCCAGCTATCGCCTCCTTTTAGTGGCATATCGTTCATTTGCATGGCGGGTATTGAATTATCAGCTTTTTTGCAGGCAAATACCAACATCAGGAAACCAGGAAGTAGTGCTTTTATGCTTTTAACGGAAATCATGGTAAGGTTTTATTTAGCGTGATTTATATCATTCCAAACGCTGTGGTTATATAAAGGGTTGCCTGTAGCCGCCAACAGGCATCGCAATTAAAATTTTCAGAAACCATCAATACGAGTCAGCAAAGAGAAGGATGTACTACTAAACCGCAAACCAAAAGGCTTATCACCTAATCAAATCAAATGCTTCTCAGCATGGTAACTGCTGCGCACCATGGGGCCGCTTTCAACATACCGGAAACCCTTATCCAGGGCTACCTGCTTGTATCTGGCAAAGTCTTCGGGGGTTACATATTTAGCAACAGGTAAATGTTTGCGGGTAGGCTGTAAATACTGCCCCAGGGTAAGTATATCAACTTTAGCAGCCCTAAGGTCGTCCATGGCTTCAAAAAGCTCTTCATCAGTTTCACCCAGGCCAAGCATAATGCCTGATTTAGTCCTTTCAATACCGCCATCTTTCAGCATCTGCAATACCTGCAGGCTGCGCTCGTATTTGGCCTGTATGCGCACCTCGCGCGTTAATCTTTTAACCGTTTCCAGGTTATGCGACACCACCTCGGGTTTTACATCAATTACACGTTGAATATTTTCGGCATTCCCTTTAAAATCCGGTATCAGGGTTTCCAGCGTAACCCCTTCGCAATGACGGCGGATAGCGCGGATGGTGGCGGCCCAAATTTTAGATCCTCCGTCTAACAGATCATCGCGGTCAACCGAGGTAATAACAACGTGTTTTAACCCCATCAGTTTAACCGACTCAGCCACGCGCAGCGGCTCAGTAATATCCACCTGTTCAGGGTTCCCGGTATCTACACTGCAAAACATACAGGAACGGGTGCAGACATTACCCAGTATCATCAGGGTAGCCGTTTTGGCGCCCCAGCACTCGGTTTGGTTAGGGCACTTTCCGCTTTCGCAGATAGTGTGCAGTTTATGCTGCTCAATATTCTGTTTTACATCGCTAAACTCCTTACCCGAGGGTAACTTTATTTTCAGCCATTCGGGCTTCAAAACCCGCATTTGAACAGTTTTTGTTTCTGACATGGTGCAAACTTAACTGATTCGCAACTTACAAACCAGCCTGTTAAACCTCTTTTTAGCGCCTTTTGTTTTCATTTTTGCACAATCTGCATACAAAGCCGCCCTTGTGCCAATGTTATCATTTCATGAATAAGAGAACCTTTACTATGTAAATTACGTAATACTACGTATATTGGAGTAGAGAAGACATAACTTTCCAAAGCGCAAACCACCATTCCCCTGTTGCTTTTCAAAGTGTTCATGTCGGATATTAAGTCGGGTATTTGATAAGCAATAAGCTATTGCAATCGGTTGCAATAACTTTAAAACCTAGCGTGTGGCAGAACCGGTGATATACATTATTGACGACGATAAGGCAAATAATTACCTTACCCGCATTATGCTGGAAGATACCGGCCTAAGCAACTTTAAACAATTTCGTTTGGTTGACGAAGCCATGGACGAGTTAAAACGGGTGGTGAGTGAGAACCTGCAGGAGGAATATCCAACCCTTATTTTGCTGGATTTGAATATGCCCCTTAAAACAGGATGGGATTTTTTAGATGAATTCCGCCTGGTTGCCAACCCCTTTGGAACAGCACCCAAAATTTACTTCCTTACCTCTTCAGATTACCGCGGCGACCGCCAAAAGGCATCCGCCTATCCCGAAATTTTAGACTTTTTGGATAAACCAATCACCGATGAAGTTGCAAACTGGTTAAAAGAGAAATACTTTAGCCCCTCGTTCGAGTAACCGGTTATTTGCTGCGCGGTATCCCAAACAGCATTGAACACAAAGTTAAGTTTATGCGTTTTTGTTTATTTATTGCCGTTCTCGGCTGCGTGGCCCTGGCTTCCTGCAATCAAACCCCGTTAACCGTTTATGGTCCCAAAACAGCGGTTCAGGTTACCAAAGATGGCAAAACCACAATTGATAGCCTTGACTACATCCTCCCCAACTTTCAATTTACCGACCAGGACGGCAACCCTGTAGATTCAAACACCATTAAAGGCAAAATATTTATTGCTGATTTCTTTTTCACTTCTTGCCCCAGCATTTGCCCTAAAATGATGAAGGAAATGGATGAGGTTTATACAAAGTACAAATCAGATAAAAACGTATTGATTCTATCGTATTCCATTGACCCGGTCAGAGACAGTGTACCACGTCTTAAAAAGTATGAAAGGAAAATAGGGTTTGAAAGTAACAAATGGCATCTGCTAACCGGCAACAAAGATTCTATCTACAACCTGGCCGATAAATTTCTGGTAAGTGCCGCCGAAGACCCTGACGCACCGGGTGGCCATATCCATAGTGGTAATTTTATTTTAGTGGATAAGCACAGAAGAATAAGAGGCTACTATAACGGCGTGGATGAGGTGAGTGTGCAGAAATTGATGGACGATTTGGATGTGCTCTTGAAGGAAAAGGAATGAAAATAAATTAACCGCAACGAACACTAATTAGCTTGACACCAAAAAAAATCATACAATACCTGGCACCGTTTTCCCTGTTCATCATAATTTTTTTATTCATTTATGATATCTGGTCGCACGGTACGGTTGACCACCCTGGTAAGGCTGGTTATAAGGCCAATTGCGCGCAATGTCATGGCGAAAACGGCGAAGGCATAAAATCACTGGTGCCCCCACTTAATCACTCTGATTTTGCTGCCAAAAATTTAGATTCAATTCCATGCTGGCTCAAATTCGGATTAAATCACCCCATCATGGTAGGCGATACTCTTTATGACCAACCCATGTACCCCGGCAACCTGGATGAAGTTCAAATCTCAAACATCATCAACTTTATGAATGATGAATATTTCAACCTCGATAAACACGTAAGCCCCCAATGGGTAAGCGACCGGTTAAAGGGGTGTAAATAAAAGCCTCTTGTGTCACGAACTAACTGAATCAGGTTCACGAAAAGGGCCGCAAAAATTAAAACCTTTTGCGGCCCTTTGTATTAAGCCTCCATGCATATTGCGGCGTATAGCTGTATCCGGAAGTTGATTAATGCGGCACTCCTGAAGTATCCTGCTTTGGAACATCAGGCACCACAGGTGCGGTTTGCTGAACCGGCGGCGGTGTAGCATCAGGTGTCGTCTGGGGCACTACCGGTGCAGTATTCTGTGCCGGAGTTGCTGTTGGCGTAACAGGCACTGATTGAGGTATTGCCGGTATCGTGTCCTGCTTAACGGCCGCAGGGGTAACCGGCACAGGCGCAGCATTCTCAGTTTTCGGTACTTCCTGATTAGCAGGCGGAACACCCGCGGGGGCATCCTGCTGCGGCCCTGACTGTGGTATTACCGGCACAGTATCCTGTTTTACAGGTTCAGTAACCGCTGGTGCTTTTCTGTCCGCCGGTGGGCCGGATAAAACACCTCCACCGCTATTCTTCATCAGTTCTGTCTCCTTAATTTGCTGTTGCTCCTTTTGCTGCTCAGCATCCATTTTTGGTTGAGCAGGGTTATCAGCAGGTGGTGCAGTTCTTCCCGGAGGCGGCCCTGAAAGCACATTACCACCGCTGGATTTCATCTGGTTAATCTCATTGATTTCATCCTGCTGCTTTTGCTCCTGCTTATTCAAAGTATCGCCCGGTACGGGTGGAGTATTTTCAGGTATAGATGCGGTATCATTATTTACCGGTATCTCCTCAAGCGGTTCTCTCGGTGCCGGGTGTGTGCGGTTTATACCTGCGGCCTTGTCCTTCATATAACTCAAAAAGTCCTGCTCGCTTAAAGGCGAAGCAGCAGTATACATGTAGAATGATTTGCCACTGCCTTTAATTTTACGCTTATCAGGCGACAGGGCTTTCAATGCATTATTGATATCATCGTACGAAGATAAAACACCCAGTGCACCAGGCCTGTATTCAAAATACATCCAGCCTTTGGTACCGGTTTGCAGGTATATGGTAAATACATCATTACCACCCTTGTATTGTATTTCAATATAGCCTTCCAGTTTTTTGTTAATCACTTTTTTTCCAATCATTGCCACACCAATCTTTCCAACCGAGCGCAGCGAAACATCATCCGGGTCAAAAACAAAATTCACATCAGTAAACACCAGGTTTTCTTTAATGTCCTTAGGACGCTTAATAAACTGCGACGTTTGCTCGAAATCCGATAACATCTTTTTGTCATCATCTTCATTGGCCAGGCCGTAAACAGCCTTCTTCGCTTTGTCCTTATCGTAAGTAATATCCGGCTGGTCAGCGTTATCGCCGGTCATGTAAAATTCAAAACGCTCCTGCATTTTGTCGCCCATCTGCGCATCAATAGCAAGGTCGAGGTTAATCTTGTATTTACCACTGTCTAATCTCACATCGGCGCTACCGGCAGCTGCGGTTTTAATCAGGCCAAATTTGGCACCCAAATCAAATTTACCTTCGGCCTTAACCGTTCCCTTTTTATCATCATAGGTTAAAAGGTTTCCGGTTTTTACATTGTCGCGTATGCGCTTTTCGTTACCAAAAACATATTCACCCGTTGGCAGCTGCCCGACAATACCGGTAGTTTTAAAAATAGATATGTCGCTGTTTTCCTTTTTAGGCGATAACAGGGTGGTATATATTGCAGCCGCATCTGGCAGAGGACTTATGTGAATACCGGCACTCAGTAAATTATTGTTTTTATCCTTGGTGGTTTCGTCGTATTTAAGTGCCAGGGTTTGTGGGGCCACATCCTGGTTAATAAAAAAGGCGGAAGTAGGCGCCTTCGGATACGTCAAACCTATCTTTGCATACCCTTTAAAAGTTATTACCCTTTCAGGGGCAAATATGCTGGCCTCGCCATTAAAACTTACATCCGGATATAGCACAAAGCCCTGCTTTTCATCAATATTGGTTTTAGCAACAAGGGTCCAAAGGTCGTGTGCTTTCCTATTCTTACCTTCTGTTGATTTTTTAGTGCCTATATCACCAAAGCTGATGGTCTCTTTAATATCCTTTGTTTCATAATGGTAATTACCAATTGCTTTCAATTCTTCTTTGCTGTATATATCCACTACGCAGCTATCAAACCGGTGGAACCTTGAAAATGTATCGGCAAGAATTACAGCATTGCGCAACTGGTGCATTTTTGCTTCCCCTTCAATAATAACTACACCACTATCCGGCGATACCAGTGCGTCAGCCACCTTAATTTCCTTCACCTGCTCAATTCGCAATACCGAACTAACCAGGTTATAGGTTGCACGGCGTCCTAAAAACTTCAGGCCCTTCTGGTCTGGCCGGGTAGAGTTAAAGTAAGCGCTTGCCCCATCTTTTGGCACTTTAAAGTCGAGTATCTTTTCATCCATAAACCACTTAAACTGGTTAATGGCTGTATTATACTGGTTGTAGGTAAAATCTGTAGGTATATCCTTCTGGTTAGAAACGAAATCTCCTATACGCGTTTCAAAATCCACCTTGGCATTTACGTTCGGGGTTTTAAACGACACCCGGTCGCCGGTAGTTTTAATATTCAGCGAACTGGTATCTGCACTCAGCGCCATCGTTTTTAAACTGATGTCTTTGGATGTGAGTGTTGCCTGGTCCCAATCGAGGGTACCGTTTCCTCTGAGGCCCTTGCCGGTAAGTAACAGCTTGCCCTTAAAACTGGTAAGCGTATCATCATACATAGCAAAAGGATGATCTTTATTGTTCATGCTTACATACATGCTGTCCGCAACAGGCTTCCAGAAAATCTGGTCCATAGTACCTACCACTGTTGGCGTTTTTACGCCTTCAAATGTTTTGGCAATTCTAAACGTATCTGTGCTGCCGAGCAGCGAATCAGGATAAAGCCTCACATCATGCGTTGTAAAATCAGCAGTGCTGTGCGTAATCCGCCCGTCACCTTGCAGGCCGCTATAGTTCAACTCATATTTTCCATAATACTTTCCTTTTCCTTTATAAAGATCGTAACCACCGGGCGGTGTTTCAGATTTAAAGCCCAGCGATTCATCTTTTTGCAAATGCACACTATCCTTTACATCCGGGAAAATCCCCCCTGAAACCAGGCGGCCCTGCCAGCTGATTATATCCGGGCTAAAATTATTCAGGCTATCCAGTCTGAAAGGCTCCAGCTCAAAAAAGAAATTTTTCCTTCCGTAAGCCCCCTTGGCCACTGCTGAATCATCGTAATAGATATACGACTTCTCACGGCTATATAATTTGGGGAACTGCGGCAATCGCGTGCGGCCCGATTTATTAATGGGCGCATCAATTTCAAGCAAGCCCTTCAACCCCTCTACTTTAGATTTCATGGGCTTTAAAACAGGGTCGCCGTATTTATCAATTTTACCGCTGTCGGGTATATTAATACGCATGGTATCAACCTTGTTCAGGTCAATAGTAAATGGGGCATATTGAAAGTGAAACTTCTCTCCCTGTAAATCCATGCGGCCGGCAAACACCAGGCCGTCAAACTCCATGTTGCGGTCCTTTTGCAGGCTTATGGCATTAGCCTTTGGACGAAAATAAACATAAGCAGTATCACTGATAGGCACCTCAAACACCCCTTTCAGGTTAATGTTGCTGCTCTTTAAATCTATATTATCGTTCCCCGATTGCGGTGCCGATTTGATGGTGATAATATCATAATCAATTTTCCGTGCCTTCGCCAGCACGTAATTAATCGCTTTGTCTTTAAGCGTAATAACACCCAGGTCCTCATTATATAATATAAAGCCATTCGCCAACAAATCGTATAGCAACGATTTAACTTCACCCTCTTTCATATTCGGGTCAAGCGTTCGCGCAAAGTCGGTGGCATTAATATCGCGCGAGCCATTTTTTTCCGTCATTCTTTTTAAAATTGAAAGCGGTTCGTAACTGGCCAAGCCCTGCGTTTTACGGAGTAATTCTTTATTGAAGTAATTGGTAGATTCATACACTCCCGGCTTTTTTCCAACCCCCGAAAGTATTTTAAGATTTAATACCGACGAATCCAGGTTCCAGAAAATAGCGTCAGTTTGAAACTCGTCGTTATGGTACGAGTCGGTAAATTTTGCCTGTCCAATACCGGTCTCTCCACGCAACAAACGCATTTCGCGTTTTTGAATTTTGTAAACGAGATTCAATTGAGGGTGATAAATTGAATCGGCGCCAAAGTATATAGATACCTCTGCCTTGCTCGCACCCAATTCTTCACCCTTCCTGATACTGAGCTGCTGAGAGCGGGCTGAAAGCAATTTTGTTTTACCATCGCGGGCATAGAATGTAAGCTTGGCCAGGTCCTCAGCCGTTCCATATCCTAAAACTTTTGAACCATGCAAGGTAAATCCACCGGTATACGAAACATTGGGCGCAATGTCCTTAATGGTCATGCCCATATCGTACGATTCAAACCTCGGATAAGTCATATTAATTGTATCCGCGCTCGATTGCATTTTATCAATCAGCCTGCCCCGCAAAGCCTGTTTAAAATAATCGGCATTGGTAAAACTTACTGTATCAACGGTGTAATTGAAATTAGAAGTATTAATGGTGTAATCTTTAAAAGTGCAATACACTTTGCTAGGGTCAAAGCCTACCCGGCCCCAGTCAACCTTACCTGATTTGCCAACCCACTTTGACTGTAGTGGAAAATATTGCCCTGCTGTTTGTTTAACCGAAATAGTATCGCCTTTGATATATCCTTTTAAAGTAGTAACCGGGAAGGTTACTATGGGTTGATTGTCTTCATAGCTTAATTTGTAATCCGTGGTTTCAACCCGCCAGGTTTTTGCCGGGGTAACGTTCAGTGCCCGCTCGGTAAAGAACCCACCGCTAAACTCAACAAATTTTATAAAGTCGTTGTTCTCCCCTTTCTTTTGGTTCGGAATAATATCATCAACTATGGTACACCAATCATCAAACTGCTCATCATTAATACCGGCTTTAGAAGCCTTCATGATAGTGTTCAGGTAATTGTTAAAGTGCGGGTAAGGCGACATATTGCGCTCAATCATCAGGTCGGCGGTAGATATTATTTTATCAACCCAACCAGAAGGTATCTTGCCGTCCTTCACCATTTTTGCAAACTCCTCCATGGTTTTTACATTGGCCTCCATCTTGCCGGCAGTCATGTATTTTTCAAGCTCCTTTATAAAAGGTTCATGCTCGGCCGGGAACGAAGTAATCGGCTGGGCATTTATAGCTACAACCGAAATCAGGCACACAATGGCAATAAAAAATTTCCTCATGGATTCAATTAAGTTTACACGTGTTGAAATGAGATGGCCAGCCATCCGTTATTCTTCAGTTTATCTTTTACTTTCAATCCGCAGCTAACCGCTTTCCGGATAATATCGCTTTCATCGTTCAGTAAAATACCACTCACAATTAATACCCCTTTCTCATTGAGCAGGCTTTTCCAATAATCCACATTTTTCAAAATCACATTGCGGTTGATATTGGCTAAAATTATGTCAAATTTCCGGTCAAACACAAAAGTATCATCTCCGTGTATCGCCTTAATCAGAACGCAGTGGTTGCGCCCGATATTTTCAATGCAGTTATTGTAAGCCCATTCCTCGTTATCAATAGCCGTAATATCAACAGCTTTTAACTTTTCAGCCAATATAGCAAGCACACCAGTTCCGCTGCCAAAATCAAGCACGGTTTTGCCTGCAATATTTTCATTCAGCATCAACGAAATCATGGAGGCCGTGGTAGCATGGTGCCCCGTACCGAAACTCATTTTCGGCTCAATAATAATTTCAAATTCCGTGTTAAAGGGCTGATGAAAAGGTGCACGGATTGCCACTTTGTCATCTACTACTACCGGTTCAAAGTTTTTCTCCCATTCCTCGTTCCAGTTCTTGTTTTCCAAAACTCCCGAAGTGAATTCTATGTGGGCAAATTCATTATCGCTCAAAATGCTTTTTACTTTCGCATCATCTACTTTACCCACAGGCACGTAACCCTTCAGCGATTCGCCGGTTTCCTCATAGCCCTCAAAATCGTAATCGCCAAGTATCGAAATCAGCCAGTCGCGCTCAACTTCATCTTTGGTGTAAAACTCGTATATGGTGTAGTTCATCCTGCGGCTTCAATTATGGCTAAAAAATCTTTCGACTTTAATGATGCACCACCCACCAGGCCGCCGTCAACATCAGCGCAGGCAAATAATTCCTTCGCATTAGCGGCATTACAGCTACCGCCATAAATAATGCGGGTTTGTAAAGCAATGGGATGCTTGGGCACTAATAGCCCCCTGATAAAAGCGTGCATTTCCTGCGCCTGTTCGGCCGAGGCTGTTAAGCCCGTCCCTATAGCCCAGATAGGTTCGTAAGCAATTGTAATATTTGCAAAATCTTTAGCGCTTAAATTAAACAGGCTTTCCTCTAATTGCTTTTGCACGTATTCTTTATGTTTTCCTTCTTCACGCACCTGCAAAGGTTCGCCACAGCAGAAAATTGGTTTTAAACCGTGTTTAAGGGCAATTTCCATTTTTTGTTTCAAAACACCGTGGTTTTCGCCAAAATGTTCGCGGCGTTCGCTGTGCCCAATAATAATATACTCAACCCCTGCGCTCTTCAGTTGTGTGGCAGAAACCTCACCGGTATATGCACCATTTTCATGCGTGCTTACATCCTGGGCACCTAAGTGAATACCGGTGGCGTAAATAATGTGCTTTACCTCTGCAATGTATACGAAGGATGGAATAAGTGCTACATCACATTTAAAGTTTGCACGGGCATCTTTAACCCCTGTAGCCAGTTTAATTGCCTCCGCTATCTCCAGGTTCATCTTCCAGTTACCTGCAACTAATTTCTTTCTTTTCATGGGTTTGAATTAAATATAAAAGAACAATCAATTCTTCCTGAACTTCTCATCCCGCTCAAAAACCGTTTGCATAATTTTCACATCTGCCTCTTCAAGTTTTAAACCACGGCGTTCCATCATCCGCTCCGCAACTTCCAATGATTTATCAAAGCTGAATGTCCTTAACCACTTGGCACCACCCCAGCTAAAAGATGGAATAAACTTAGGCGGAAAATCCCCACCAAAGATATTGGCAGATACACCCACCACTGTTCCGGTATTAAACATAGTGTTAATGCCACTCTTGGAGTGGTCGCCCATCACCAGGCCGCAAAAGGTCATATCCGTTTCTATGGACTTGCCTTCGCGATAATTAAAAACATCTACAAGGGCATAATTATTTTTAAGGTTGCTGTTGTTGGTATCTGCCCCCAGGTTGCACCACTCGCCAATTACCGAGTTACCCAAAAAGCCATCGTGCGCTTTATTGCTGTACCCAAAAAATATAACATTATTCAACTCGCCACCTGCCTTGCAATGAGGGCCTAAGGTAGTTGGGCCGTAAACCTTGGCTGCCATTTTAAGCGCTGCGTGTTCGCAAAGCGCCAGCGGCCCACGGACAGCGCAGCCTTCCATTATCTCCGCATCGCGGCCAATATAAATTGGACCGGTTGATGTGTTTAATATGCTCGCCTCCACTTTGCCGCCCGGTTCAATAAACAACTGCTCTGCGGGGCCAATCAGTTTGTTGGTATCGCTTAACGGCTCCGATTTCCTGCCTTTAGTCAGCAGTTCAAAATCAGCCTTTAGTGCCTCACCGTTAAGTTTAAAAATATCCCAGGTATGGGCAACGGTTAAATAAGTTTCGGTATAGTTGATGGGCGTAAAGCTTTTGGCTATGCCCTCCAGATTTTCGTAGTTGAGATGCTCTTTTTCCGTTTTAAAAGCAATTAGCTGGCCATTAGCGGTAAGCGATTGCAACGCACCTAATTTCTGAATGGCCGCTACCATTTTTGCATCGGGCAAAACTCCTCCGTTTATATACAACGCCGGAGCTGAATCACTACAAGGCTTAAACTTACCGGTCAGGTAATTTTCAGTAAGGGAAAATGATTTTTGACCCAATAACTTTTCCCATTTTTCGCGAATGGTTAAAATGCCCACCCTGATATCGGCAACGGGTCGGGTATATGTTAAGGGAAGTAAGTTCTCACGGTTCTTGTGGCAATCGAAAAGGATCAGATTCACAGAAAGCTAATTTTCGTTGGGCTAAAAATAGTAAAATGCGGATACAATGGAGCTTGATTTTGAAATACAACAGAACGCTGATTTATTATGATTCTTATGATGCTTTTATGATTTAAAAACCAATTAAATTTCTGCTTTATCTGCCTTTAATCATAAACATCATAATAAATCAGCGTTCTATTCTGTATTTGGAACCTGGCTCAAACGCAAAATGCCCCCGGAAACCCAGAGGCATTTTACCATTAATTTATAGCAATTATTACTTGGCGTATTTCTTCTTGAATTTGTCAATTCTACCTGCGGTATCAACAAATTTCATTTTGCCGGTAAAAAACGGATGCGATTCGCTTGAAATTTCAAGTTTAATCAACGGATATTCATTTCCGTCTTCCCATTTGCCGGTTTCTTTGGTATTGGCGGTGCTTTTGCCTAACCACGACTTATCCAAAGATATGTCCTTGAATATTACTGTTCTGTAAGAGGCCGGATGTATGTCTTTCTTCATAAAAATCGAATTTTGGACTGCAAAAATAGCTTTTTCTCTTGAAAATAAAAGGGGTGTGGGAAAAATTGTTTGAGGCACCAATTCTGTTACTTTTTACCGGTAATAGCGTTATACATCCAGAATCAGGATAAAATCGAAATATATCTATGAGAATGCTATTGATTATTTTTATGCTGACCCTTGTAAAATGCAGCGCACAGTCAATCCAGGCTAAAGTACCTGTAAAGCAAGTAAAAGCCGCCGAGGTTATAAATGGAGCGATATTGCTGGATACCTCAAAAATTCCCGGGCCAGACGTACTGCTGAAGTTACCTACAGCCCTGACCGTTGCTTCATGTTATGTCGGCATTGCCAGCAGGGGTTATGTGGCTAAGTTCCCTTATGAAAAAACCGCAACCGGTAAATTTCCGAAACAGGCATTAGATATAATTAATAATGCAAAGCCAGGCGATGAACTCATTTTTGAAGACATTTATGTAATAAAGGGCGATAAAAAGCTAAGACTGGCCGATAAATCATTTTTAATCCGGTAATCCATGAAAACACTTGCTTTTTTTATTCTCCTTTTGTACGCAACAAACGGCATAGCCCAAAAAACTCCATCTGCATATGTGATTGAAGAGCCAGTGGCCCTGGATAACCATCACCCCGACACTGCCGCCCAGAACAATTTAAACAAACTGCTGCAATTACCTCCTGAATTAACCGTAGTCAGTTGCGAACTACTTTACAATAGTGCGGGCGAAATATTTAAATCGGAATGGTCGTTACATGAGCCAGATAAATGGGCCACCATGCAAGCCTTTATTACCAGGGCAAAACCTAAAGACAAACTGACTTTCACAAACATTTATGTTCTGAAAGGGGATAAAAGAAGGAGATTAGCTGATAAAACCATTGAAATAAAATAATAAATGAAGCTTTACACCATGCTCTTGCTATTCATTTCCTCAGGCTGTTTTGCCCAAACAGATGCCGTTTTTGTAGTCAAAAAATCTACCCAGCCGCCGAAAGACACAGCCACAAAAAGAATGGCTACAACATACATTGTTTCCGCTAATTACACCCCGGCTGTTCAGGATAGTTTTATGACTGTTTTAAGCGCCATTTGCAACACCTGCAACAAACTACATAATATACTTCAACTACCACTTGAACAATCAGTAAAAAGCTGTGATTTACTTTACGATAGCGCAGGCAAGGCCGTTAAACTTACATGGGCCGAAAGTGACACCGCTTCATGGCCACCTATGGAAAGACTGATAGATGCAAGGCCCAAGGGCAAGTTTACTTTTTCTAATATAGTAGTAATGAATGGACGTAAAAAGATAAAGCTACCGGATAAGACAATTGAGGTGAAGTAGAAACAACTCTTATTCCTTCTCCCTCACAATATCACTTCCCTCCTTGCTCACGTTATGGGCATAAAAGTATTTCACCGCTTTATCAATAAAATCCCAAACCTCATCGCGGCCTGCGTTGCGCTCGGCGCTGGTTACAAACATAGGTGGCAGTTCGGCCCAATCCTTTAATAACTCGTTTTGAAAAAGCTGCACATTGGTGGTTACCTCTTTACTGCCAGGTTTATCGGCTTTGGTAAAAATGATAACAAAGGCAACCCGGTTTTGGGCCATCCAGTCAATAAACTCCAGGTCAACTTTCTGGGGCGGTATGCGACTATCAATCAACAGGCAAACATACTGCAGCTGTTCGCGTTTCATGATGTAATGACGTATCATGGCGGTCCATTTTACCCTCAGCTCGCGCGAAACCTTGGCAAAGCTATAGCCCGGCAAATCCACTAAATGGAAATGATTATTGATTTCAAAGTAATTAATAGTCTGTGTTTTACCCGGTGTGTTCGACACCTTCGAAAGCGCTTTACGGCCACATAAGTAATTGATTAGCGAACTTTTGCCCACATTACTCCGGCCTATAAACGCAATCTCCGGCTTGTTTACCTGCGGGCATTTGGCTACATCAACATAACTGCTTACAAACTCTGAAGATTTTACTATCATACCCCGCAAAAGTATTCAGATAAACCAATTAATGCCAATTAGAAACTTTAACCTGCTATTTTTGCGCCGCCTTTACGGGGCTAAAGAGGGGAATTGGTTTCCGCTTTAGGAGACGGAAGGGGCTGTATTATGAGCAAAACTGTAACACCATATAACGATGCCACCCGCACCAAAAAGGAGCAGGTGGAGGAGATGTTTGATAACATTGCCCATCGTTACGATTTTTTAAACCACCTGCTGTCGCTGGGTATTGATATTACCTGGCGCAAAAAGGCAGTTAAGTTTATAGGCACCATTCAACCCAAAAAAATACTGGACGTAGCCAGCGGCACCGGCGATTTTGCCTTTGAGGCCCTTAAATTGAATCCCGAGAAAATAACCGGGTTCGACCTTTCAGAAGGCATGATGAATTACGGACGTGCCAAGGCCGCCAAAATGAATGTTTCCAATATCGTTGAGTTTGTAAAAGGAGATTCGGAAAAAATGCCCTTTGCCGATAACAGCTTCGATGCCATTACAGTAGGCTTTGGCGTGCGTAACTTCGAAAACCTGGAAGCAGGCCTGCGCGAAATGCACCGGGTTACCCGGCCTGGCGGTAAAATTGCGATTTTAGAAGCTTCGCAACCTCAAAACACAATAATAAGGGCGCTTTTCGGTTTATACTTCGGTAAAGTAGTGCCCATGATTGGCCGGATGTTCTCAAAAGATGCCCGCGCCTATTCGTATTTACCCGAGTCTGTGGCGGCGTTTCCGCAGGGTTTTGATTTTATAAAAATATTAGAGAATATTGGGTTCAGGAATATAAAATGGCAGCCCTTAACTTTCGGTGCCTGTGCGTTTTATTCGATGGAAAAATAAAGCACTACTTTTACGCATCTTTTTTTCAAGCGAAGCGAAGAAAAAAGATGCATGTCCCCCTCTGGAGGGGGCGTAGGGGGAGGAGAGCCAGTTTGCATATCGAACAACCGCAAAATTGTCGACCACAAATAAAAATTGATGAAAAGAATTTCAATCATAGTTTGCATTTTAGTTTTAACCTGGCAGGCGCACGCTCAGTTCAACTATAACGAAATGAGCAAAAAAACCATCTACTTCGGTATCGCCATGGGCGTTAACGTGGCCGACTTTAAAATCATCAACGCCCCCCTGGCACCCGGCAACGACTCTATCCACTACATAAAAACCCGCATTGGACCCGGGTTTAACCTGGGTATAATCGGCAACTACCAGTTCCATAAATATTTCGACCTCCGTTTTATACCCACCCTGTCTTTCTCCGATAAAAACATTGTTTACACCGACCTCAATAACAAAGACATTGTAAAAGACGTATCGTCCATCTACCTCGATTTCCCCTTACAGCTCCGTTTCAAATCCGACCCCGTTAAAGATTTCAGGGTATATGGCATAACCGGTATCCGGTACGACTACGACCTTGCCAGCAACGTAAAAGCCCGCAAGGCCGATGACATTATTAAACTGCACAACAACGACGTAGCCGCCGAACTGGGTGTTGGCTTTATGATATACTTCCCTTACTTCATCCTATCACCCGAAGTAAAAGTAAGCCGCGGTGTAGTCAATATCCTATACCAAACCCCCGGCCTTATCTACTCACGCACCATGCAGGCCCTTTACTCCCGCACATTTACTTTTACTTTGAATCTGGAAGGGTAATAACAAATTATACATCCCAAAAGACATCCCCGCATGGTACCCAGCCTAACATCACTTACAAAAAAGTGCTGGGTTTACACTTTTTGCAGAACCTCATCATTGGTTATCAGGTAGTTACACTGCTCTTTAAACCAAAGTGTAAACCCATTGTTTTATAGCATTTAATAATCAACCCATTACAAAACAATATTTTAATACTATGTCAACCCAATGTCAACCATTCGGCTTTTTCTAAACCACTGTTTTTATGAGCATTACAAATAAGGTAATAAATAATTATTTTTTAACAGAAGCGTAATTATAGCCTTGATCCTGCCTTTTTGCAAAGCATCCTGCTTCGCTCTGCTATGTTTGGCACACGCTACGCCGAATGGGGTGCCGCTCTACATTTCGGTTTTGCCGGTCATCCCATTCTGCTTCTATAAGGGGTGATATTTAAAAATTGGGCTCAACTACTTTAAAAATAAGAGGGGTAGATATGTCATAGGTGGTGTCCATATCTTTATCATAGAATTTCATATGAATATCCCATTCCTGATTGCCTACTTTGGTAGCTCGAAGTGATTCCCTAAATAAATTTTTTAAGTAGGGTCTTCGGTCGAAATCTTCTTCGGTGCTGTCATCAAATTTGGTATAAATTCTAGTTTCAACATTTGGAGGGATGGGGGCATAAAGATATGCACTAAGTAAGCTATCGTGCTGTACTGTTCTACCATTTATTCCTGCCAAAATGCATGAAAAAAACGGCTTGCCCAATGCTGAATCTAATACACCATTTTCATTATAATCTCTTTCATATGAATATTTGCTTTCAATATCAATGAATTCGTACTTCTTTATATTACCATTATTATAGAATTCAATTCTTTCGAAAACTGGTAACCCATTTTTAAAAGTGCTTATTGATTTTAGGGTATTATCGGGATACCGGGCGTAAGTAATACTATCTATGCCAAAGGATGAATCTATAAAAACCACTTTTAAAAGCAAGTCACCTTTAAATATGCTATCCCCCAAGAACGCTTTATTCAAACCATATATATGCTTTACAAGCAACTCGTTTTTAACGTGCCTAAATTTACATGTTAAAAAGAAGATTGGAATTACAATCAGTAATAGGTGACTATAATTATTTCGTTGTACTATCCGTTTTTGTTCCATTCGTCATCAATTGTTCGTGAGATACTTTGGTAGTATTTTGCGGTGTAATCCCCTGCTGTCCTGAGTCTTCCTGCGTGGCTTTTGCATAGCTAACTCAGGACTTGGTGCATTGTTTTGACAGCCGTTGAATTTATATTTAAGGCATAAAAAAGCTATATGCCATGGCCGAAGCTGGATACAAGATACGAAATACAGAAGGAATACATTTTATAACTTTTGC
>CAISWS010000213.1 GCA_903889265.1 uncultured Bacteroidota bacterium | reverse complement strand
GAAATGTACCGCAATGCCGCAGAAATAATGCACTAAAAAAAAGAGGCCGCCATTGCAATGACGGCCTTTTTTTTCCTACCTCGCTCTGTTCCCTCTCTCCTCTTCTTTTTTCAAATCCCGCTTGTGGCTGTTTTTCCCCTTATTACTGCTGATTAAAAGATAGAGCCATTCAAGCTAGCTGATATATTGCACTTCATGAACCCCGGCGTTTTTTACAAATGGTGGCTGTTACAAAATAAGGCCCGCCGTTAAGTTTTACTAATATTTACAATAATTAACTACAATAAGTATTTATACGCAATAATAATAAGTAAATACACGCTATAATTCGCTTAAATAATCAGTTAAAATACCTATTAAAGTATGTTTTAACACGCACAAATAATTAAGTTTTTGCGCGTGTTTCTTATTATAGTAAAAAGCAGTAGGTTCATTACAGAATGAGTTGGTTTACCTTTTTAATTACCTTATTGGCCGTTTGGCGGATAACCCATTTGATGCAGGCAGAGGACGGCCCGTTCGACCTGATATTTAAACTAAGGCAATTTGCGGGCGATAGTTTTATTGGCAAACTGATGGATTGCTTTTATTGCCTTTCAATATGGGTGGCAGTGCTGCCCGGCTTTTATTTTGGCAACGGATGGATTGAAAAAATTACTTTATGGCTGGCTTTTTCGGGCGGGGCAATATTACTTGAAAAGCTAACTGACAAAGGCCAGCGGGCGCATTAAAAATTGAATAAAATTAGTTTATGTGTAATTGCGGAAAAAAAAGGCAAACGCTCAACACAGGTAGTCCCTCTGCTTTGTTTCGCTCCCAATCCAAACGGATATCAAAAGTTACCATGCCCATGCCACCGGGGTATAATGGTATCGAGCCGGTACTATGCACCTATACCGGTACGGATTTCCTTACGGTTAATAGCAGGGATGGAAATTATGCGTATAATTTTTCACCAACAAACAGAGTGCTAAGCGTAAAACCGGTGGATGTGCAGGTACTACAAAAATATAACGAGCTGCGTTTTGAAATGTAGCATTAAAACAACAACGCCGCCTCAGCAAATACACCTACTTAGCCACCACAAACTTTCCGCTCCTCAGGGTTTCCTTTCCTTGCGAAATTTTGTAGATATAAGTAGCATTTGGCCAAAAGGTAGTATTAAGTACAAACTCACTGGTTTCAGCAAGCATGTAATCGCCTACTTCGCGGCCATCTTCGGTATACATAGTGATATATGTAGTTGTGTGCGGTGCCGCAGCAAAGCTGAAATGCACTGCATTGCTGGCCGGCACAGGATAAACTTTAAGTTCAGGTAGTGGTCCTGCCTCAGGGTTAAGCCCGGCTGGGTGGTAAATTACAATACTGGTTACAGGGTGTAGTTCGTTCCAGCCATGGTCATTATCTGTTACATATGGTCCGGTTACGGCAACATATTCACCAGCGTTAGGCAGGTAAACACCGTTGGTGTAACCTGCGCAAGGTGTAATAGCATCGGTTTGGGTTGGCGTAACAACGCAAACAGGTTCACAAACCAGGCAGCCATCTTCACTGGATGTGTTTGACGCATTCAGTAAACCGGTAAATTGAGCATCTACAGCCAGACGTATGTGATAATCACCGTCTGCCTCGCTATACGGGGTTCCATAGATATGTCCGGTTACCGTCATACAATCGTTATGTATTACCAGGCGATAGCTATGGTAAACATGCGTCCACAAGGTTGTATCGCAATAAGGAGTTTGTGCAGAGAGTTTGCCCAAGCCACAAAAAACGATGGTTAACAGGACGAAGAAGTTCTTCATAGAAATTTAATTGGTTCTGAAATAATCAGGAGGTGCAATATGGCAATTTTAAAGCCAATCTACCAAATGTAGTTCATCATACAAACAATGCCATAACTATTTAAAACCATTTTAGTAACACAAGAATATTACCTGACAACTTATTCCCTTCAGAATAGCGCTAAACATATGGCAGGGCTTCAGTTTGCGCTTGGCCATTCATATACATTATAATACTCCGTTTTAATCTGCGGAACCCGTATTTGGGTCTGATCCCATTCTTTGCGTATTACCACGTAATCGAAGCCGGGCATAGTATCAGCGCATAGCGGAACATTCCGGGTGTCGTTAAATTGGTAGTTATAGCCACCGGTGCGTAGTTTAAATTGCAGCGTGATTTCGAACAGAGGTTCATCGCAGAAATAAGACTTGTTGCCTGCTATGGATTGCAGAACCCTTTCGGCAGTTAGCCCGAAGTTTTCGTAGTTGTATATCTGCGAACTGAAATTATTAAGCAGCACCAGTTGCAATACTACTATAACCGGCAGCAGGTAATTTATTTTTATCTGTTGCAACAAATTGCGCCAGGACAGCACAACTAAAAACACCAGCATAAAAGTATAATAACTGAAGGTGCGGCTGTACCTGATTACCGCATGAAGTAGCACCAGCGCAAATGGCCCGGTAAGGAAAACAATAAAAACAATAAGGTAGTTGCGCTTTTGCTCTTTAAGTAATAGCAGAAAGGATATTGCCAGAAGGGGCACAAAATACAAGGCCCCAATACCGGTAATTTCATGTACAGCTGCAGGGGTAAATTGCGGAAGCATTTTTGCCACCTCGGCACGGCCAAGCGGAGCTACGTATGGATTATTGATGAGCGCGCCAACACCGTTGATAATGATAACCGGCAGATACAAAAGCAATACTACACCACCCGTAATGCAACCGGTAACAATTGTTTTAAAAGCGGCTTTGGGATTGCACAAAAACACAATTGCGTTAAGCATAACAAAGGCATATAAAAACGAGGGCATGGTATAAAAACCCAGCACTGAGGCCAGCCCGAAAGCAGTAAAGTTTTTATTATCGGTTTGGCCGTTAATGATGTTAAGAGCTGCATAAAACGCAGATATAAAAAACAGGCCCAGCAAGGCATATCCGCGTGCCATGTAGCCGTAGTATAAACTCATAAACAACATGGATGAAATGCCCACCACCACCAGCGCCGTTTGCTTATTAAAATGTTTGCTGAGCATGGCGTTGCCAATAATCAAAATAAAAGCGCCCGCAATTAATGACGAGATGCGCAGGCGCAGCAGCGGCCATATAAAAGGAATATACCTTGTAAAGCAGGTAATTAAGGAGTGCAGAATGTGATTATTGGGTGCAGGGTAATAACCTGCTGATGAGAGCAACCCTTTGCTTGTAAACCACATCCAGGTAAGCGCTTCATCAAAGTTAATGGGCATTGTGATGGCATAGTAGAAAGAAGTAAGCAGAGGAATAATAAGCAGGTATTTAAAATCTGACCTGAATGCTAACCGCATACCACTGACTACCGCTCCTGCTATATGGCCCAACTGCACGGACACAAAACCATATATCCTGTTAAAATTGGCCAGGGCAAGAAAAGCAATAAAGCTATACAGCATCAACAGATACCTGAATTGCTCAAATTTTTGCACGGTGACAAAATTGTAAATCTGTTGGGCGTCCTGACCGGGGGGCCGGGTGCTTAAAAAGGTATTAATACAATTGTTATAGCCCGTATACCAGCTATAGCCGCAGGCAGCAAGCAGCATGATTAATACCAGCAGTAAAATTATAAAGGCACTCTTTTTCACGTTCGTATAAACTTAGCAAATATAAGTTCGTATAGGGCACTTTGCACTCTTTGCTTAAAGATATGCCTGGATTGCAATACGGGGTTCATTTTTCAAAATCCCATTATATTAGCGCCAAAATTAACCTGATGAAAAAATTGCTGCCTGTATGGTTATTGATAATGATTACCGGCTCTTTAATGGCGCAGTATTGCGGCTCGCCCGCTGGCACGGTGGATACTAATTTTACAGGTATCATCACCAGTTACAACAACTTTAGTTGTATTAAACGGGGAGTGCCCTTCAATAATTCGTTTGACATCCGTGTTCCGGGGCAGTATGCAGCATTCGGCAACACTTATCCGGTGGTAGGTGTATTAATTGATTCCGTTACCAATATGCCCTGCAATTTGTGCTGGAGCACTGATCAGGTTAGTATCTGGAACACCAACGAGGTGCATTGTATTGATATACAGGGCACCACTTTTGATAGTGTGGGTTTATACAAACTCAACATTTATGCAAATGCCACCATCCTTTTTGGCGGCGCTCAGCAAACCTTCCCCGGCACCCTGGATTTAATCGGTGCCCAGTTTTATGTTCGGGTAATTGACAGCAACGGAGTTTGCCCGGCTGTAATAGTGCAGCCCGGCGATACCAGTAATACCCGAATAGCTTGTGGCACTGCTCCATCGGCTCCCTGTCCTGCTGTTATACCTGTTAACATAACCTCGGTTACCGGTTCGCCCTGTAATTATTCGCAGCTTACTTATACCTTACCCGCAGGGTATACCAACCCGGTTTGGCAATTCTATGACAGCACATACCTGGCTGATTCAACCATGGTTGCCCTTTCCACCTATTTTAGCAATGGTTCTTATCCGGGGTCATTCTATTCTCTTCAGGCCACCGATAGCAACGGGTGCCATATTTATATGCCCTATATAACCTCCACCAACACCGGGGTTTACTTAGACCCTCACATATGCATAGCAACCCTCGATTCTAGCATTGGCCATAACGTTATAGTATGGAACCGTGACTATGATAATTACGATGCCGCCATTACACGTTTCAATTTATACAGTAGTATTGACGACAGTATGCCCCACCCTTCCACATTACTTGCCAGCGTGGGATTTGATAGCCTTACTACATTTATTGACACAACAAACATTCCTCTTTCAGGCGTTATTAAATACGAATTGAGGATGCAGGATACCTGCGGCACCGAAATTACAGCCCATAATGTATTTGCCCCTCCTTTGTTAAGTATTGATACGGCCAACGGTGTTGCAACACTTACCTGGAATTTCATATCTGCGTTCGACATTAACGTGTTCTCTTCAACCACTACGCGTCTGTGGCGCAGCACCGACAGCATTAGCTGGACACAAATAGCCGTAGGTGCCTCTAATCTCGATTCGGGTGTTTTTGGTTTATCGCGCGTAAGAATTACCGATACTATGCCTGCCAATGGCTATGTGGTTTACATGGTTGAAATTTTAATGTCGTCAACCTGCTCCCCGTCGGTAGCAAGGTCACAAACGGCTTACAATTCAGTTTTCAGTAACCGGGTTACACCGGGTACCAAAGCACCTGCAATTATTAATGCCGTGCGCAATGCTACAGGGAATGGCCGCTTAAATATTTACCCTAATCCGGGCAATGATTTTATTACTATTAACACCAGTGGCATAAGCGGAACTATTAATAATTTAATGGTTTATGATGTTGCCGGCAGGCTGGTAATGGGGCTTAATCAATCTGCACCGGGCAGCAACTTTACACAGCACATCAACATGGGCAGCCTTAATGCAGGAACCTATATCATCAGACTTGAAACCAGCGAAGGTAATTTTTCTAATATCTGGGTAAAGGAGTAGCCTCACCCATCTGCCTTTGGCATCTTCCCTCTCCATTTTCAGAGCAAAATAGAGAGGGAAGAACCTGCAAATATATTATCCCAACAACGCCCCCACCCCATCGACATATCTATCCGATGCATCGGGTTGTGCATCAAAATACAAATCCGGTTCAAGGAGTTCAAGTTCCATTAGTACAAAGCGGCCGTTTTTAAGAAGGCCGTCAACACGGGCATACAGGAGCGGGCCTGGTATGAGTGAAAGAATTTTTTCGGCAGTTTCAATTACTTCTTTTTCGGGATTGAAAACCTGATGCTCTCCACCGAATTCAGCCTGCACTCTGAAATCGCCTTGCACCGCGCGCTTTATAACCGCATGTGAATATTTGCGGTTGAAGAACACAAGGGAGAGTTCACCCGTTTCTTTTATTTCGGTCATGAAGGGCTGCAACAACAAGTCGCGTTGTGCGGCAACGGGTTGATATTCGCTTTCAATTTTTTGCCGGTCTGAAATATCAAATAAGGTGGTTAAATAACTACTGGCGGATACTGCTGGTTTTATTACTGCACGTTGCCAGTTGCGGGAGTTAATTACCGATAAATCGAGCGCTTCAGTTTTATCAATAAAAACGGTGGGTATAATTTCAATGCCTTTGTTTTCAAGTTCCTTTAAATAAAATTTATGCTGGTTATGCCTGATGGTTTCAACCAGGTTCAGTGTTTTTATGTTCAGCTCTGCCAGGCGATTGAGCCAGTTATTAAACTCCTCCGGCCGTAAATGATAATCCCACACCGAGCGGAACAACAGGCCGTCATAAGCGCTCCACTCAATTGCAGGGTCGCTCCATATTATCACATCGGCCCGTATGTTGCGTTGCTCAAACAGGGGCAATAAATGTTTATCCCTTGGCGCAAGCTCCGGGCATTTTTCGCAGGTGAGTATGGCAATTTTCATATGCGGCTAAAATAGAATTTTGCCAGAATATCAGGCCCGGGTCAAAATTTCCCCAATTACCTCAATGCGGTTTCGGCTTTGCATATACCGTAGCATAATACCTGCCCACTGTTTTAAAGCTGTATTGTTTATCAAAAACTGCCCCGTTTATTTTGCAATGCAGGGTAACAGTGAAAGTGGTTCCGCTTTTCAAGGGCCCTTTGGGTATGGCACAAATGGAGTTACCCTGCATATTACCCGGGGAAGGTTTTTCGGGAGTAGAAAACCAGCAATCTACCGGTTCATTATGATTATCGGTAAGCTTAAAACTTACCTCAGTTAATTTCATATTTTCGGTGAACGTAATAGTAACAGGAAAGCCGCGGGCATCAAACCAGTTGCATTGGGGTATGGGGTCAGGCAGTTCTTTATCATATACAGCGGTGGTAACTATCTGATTTGGGCTAGGGCAATAAACTATTGCCCTTTTATCAGGCGGGGCGCCACAGACGTGCCAATCTAATACACAAGCCACATCATCGCCTTGCCGGTAATATCCAAAACCCACAAATTTCAGGTAGGGCATTATCAGAGCTATCCGGTGGTAAAAAGTATTCAACCAACTGGTTATCGCGTATTCGGGTAAAACAAAGGTTATTACACTCTGCCGGCCTGCAATTTCACCTTCAGGTGTGTAGCCTTTTAAGGTATTGCGCTCCTCATGTGCCCGCAGTCCCTCAATCTCGTGGCGGCCTTTGTTTATTACCAGGTATTTAGCGTGGTTATAGCAACCCCGGCTCAGTTCGGCGGAGAGCGATACGGTATCCAGGCCTGCTTCCCTCCTAACCTGGTTTAATGCAGATAAAACTTCCCTGTTGATGCGCATCTGCTCCGCAGGCTGAGCAAAAGCCGTTATGCCAGGTATGAGCAAAGCAAAAGAAGTTACCATGCGCAATTGACGAAAAAAACGATGGTATTTAATCTGGTAACAGGCTTCCATTTATAATATATAAACGATATATTAACGCAAGAAGGCCTTTTGAAATTATATTCCCCTTCAGCAAAAAAAGAATTGACATTGCTGACATATACGCTATTCCAAATTCATCCGGGCAGAAAGGCTTTGAAATCCGTGGCTGAAAAAAACATAAACGCAGCGGTGTCAGGCGTTAAGCTATGGACATAAAACCAAACAGCCCTGCGTTTTGCGCAAGGCTGTTTGGTTTGCATAAGTGCAGGTATATTACACAGGTATATTACAACGGAGCCCGGAGGGACAACGATAGACCTGCCACAAGGCAAGGCTTATTAAACCAATGGCCGAAACATCAGGCTTTAAATATGGTTAACCCTAAAACCAGTATGACCAGCCACATGGCTATAAATATGAAAAACAGAATTTTGGCAATTTCAGCAGCACCTGCTGCAATGCCCGTAAAGCCAAATATTGCCGCAATAATGGCTATTATCAGAAATAAAAAAGACCAGCGTAACATATAGCTTGATTTAGGTTACAAATGCATTAACAAAAGAAAATAGCGTGCCAATAAATATTTGTTCCTGATATTATGGTTATCGCTCCACGATGCCGGTGTAAGGTATTTTTTCAAGTCAGATAAATACCAATATCCGGGCTGCCTTATTACCGGTTTAAATTCAGATGAGGCACAGTATCAGGCGGGTAGGAAGGGTTACCGTAACGAAATAAGGGGCCGGGATCGGTGGCAGGGTTTAAAGGTGCCGAGTGTGGAAATTCAGGGCCGTTATTGGGGGACAGGGTATTACCACTGTTGGGTATACCCGCACCATTGTTGTTAAAGAATGCTGTATCCTTTGCAGGCCCCTGAGCTGAAAGAATTTCTGTTTTCAGAAAACCAGTTACAATAAAAAGAAACCCTGCTAAAATCAACCATCTGTTCACTTTCACTTTCATAAAAACTGTTTAACTAGATTATTCCCGGTCCGGATATTCGGGATGATTTTTTGTAGCAACCTGGTCAAGCAATACATCTTCCTGGCCAGGCAAACCATCCTCAATAGTATTCGGCAATAGTTTCAATTTCCTTTTCTTCAGCTTCTTACTGTTAACAACACCCGAAATCTTCTTTTGTTTTTTTACAGCCATATTTCTATAATGGTTAAGAAACAATTATAAAATCGCTTTTGTTAAATCAAGGAGGCAAAATCCTTTTCCGTTTTGCATTGCTCAGTTGCCTTTTGCGGAAAAGTTTGAGAAACATAAGCTTGCCTGACCAGGCTAATGTGCCGCTTTTTTGGTCGTAATTGTCTCCATTTACTTCAAAGATAACACTTGCAAATTTTCCAAAATCGAAATTTTTTAGCCATCCCGCACCGTCTATACTGCTTGCAAAAATATCCTCAGCACCTTTAAAGGGGTCGCCATTGTGTATATACTGATAATCCTGGGTTCTTTTACCCGCATTTGGGTCTTCCTTATACTGGTATGAATCTACATAATGAAATTTAAGAAGTGTATCGGGACTAAGTTGTACATAAAGGAAATCGTACGCAAACGGGCCTGGGTTACGCAGGTTTTGAGCAAGCACTTCCCCACACGTAAACTGCAGACATATTACAATGAACAATCCCTTTCCCGCTTCGGACATAATCACTTTCTGTAAAAAGAAAAATAACGGACATAATGACCTTCATTACAATTATTCCAATACTACCCACTGGTTCTCACTATTTACGAAATAGGAAACTCCATTACTCATTTCATGGATTTCCTTACCCGTTTGGGAATGCGCGTAACTACTTTTTTGATATACGGCAAAACCATTGCTTTCATAGGTTAAATGATGAATAAGGGAGTTTAACGTAGCCGGTATTTCATTTAACCATTGGTCTTCATACTCCTTAACAAATCCGCGGCTCATAACATTGTGTTTGCCTTACAAGGGGCAAAAATGGTGCCTGAATGGGGAACCCTGAGATTTGACAACTTTTTAAAAGTTGTCAAATCTTTATTAGCTAAAACAAAAGCCCCAACCATACAATGGCCGGGGCTTTTCAATTAATACACAAATATCTGTTATTTGGTAACTATCCAGTTTGCGCCATCGCTTTGTACTGTAAGGCGACTGCCCGGGGTAAGGTAGGTAACATTGGCACCTGCAACGTCGTCGTAAATTACCTGCGAGCCGTGGCCGGTTAAACCAACGTTGGTATTAGTACCGCTGCTGGCTATAATTACATATTCGCGGCCTGCGCAGGTAGTGGCATCAGGGAAATTAATGTTATTGCAGCCACCAAACTGACGCACCGTATGGTCATTAGCAGATAAGTTATAAGGAGATGTGTTAGCTACCACAAAAGGTATTGAAACACTACCCGCAACCTGCAGGGTTGATGTTGGCGTAGTGGTTTTAACACCCACTCCGGTAGACTTAACAGACATCACAGCAGTCATGCTGTCCCCAATCGATGGTGATGATGTATAGCCCAGGTTCACCCCGTTCCATCCCCCCATATCCATCATGTCAACGTTTTGCTGCCATTTAACAAAATCATACTTGTCAGTTGGATCAGTCCTGAAAAAGATAGAATGTCCATCCATGTGCAGGTTGCCTTCAACCTGTAGTTTATTAACAGGGTTGGTAGTTCCGACACCCACATTACCTGCTGTAAGGGAGTTGTAAATATCAGTTCCATTTGTCGAAGTCCAATAACCGTCGGCACCTACTGAATTAACCTGCCATGTGGCATTGCCACTGCCATCGCTGGTAAGTACGTAACCCGGTTGCTGAGTACCATCAGCCAGTTTAAACGCAGGAGAACTTCCAGCCTCTACGTCAAGCATAACCGCAGGAGAATTAGTTCCAATACCCACATTTCCTGACACGATTAAACCATTGGACGGAGCCGCATTGTTACCTGCGTACGAACCAACAGCAAGGCCGCCATTTACATCTAAAGCAGATTGCGGATTGCTGGTTGCTATACCTATGTTACCGCCGTTGTTATACAAGTTGGTGTTAAACTGCCAGTTGTTGCCATCAAACCATGGGGTTGAACCCTGTTGGGCGCCGGTGTTTAAAAAGCTTCCTCCATTGGTAACACCTAAATTACCGCTTCCATCAACCGTTAAAATACCGTTGTTGTAGTTTTCAAATATGATACTACCTGCTACATCAAGATTAGCTTGCGGATTGGCAGTACCTATACCCACACCAAAAGCCGGCATCAGGGCAATATCATCCTGGCCACCATCATTTTGTTGTGAGATAACCAATGTTGAAGCCTCGCTGCCATCGCGGTCAGTTTCGGCAATAAACCATTCGTCGCCACAACCACCGCTGTAATCCATAGCATACATACCGGAGTGCCAGTAGCCCGTGCCATTGGTTATACCGAAGTTTGAAGGGGTCCAGTTACCACCGCAGGAACTTGGAATAACTAAATTATTACGCACACCCTGGTCGTTTAAACGTATCATGCCATTTGCCACCTGAAATTTATCATTTGGTGAGTTAGTACCAACACCCACATTGCCGGTATTTGCATTATAAATATCGGTGCCGTTGGTTGAAGTCCAGTAACCGCTGGCTGATGCCGGGTTTTGCCAGCTAGCGTTACCATTGGCATCGCTGGTAAGCACATAGCCAGATTGCTGGGTGCCATCGTTCAGTTTAAAAGCAGGAGAGTTTCCGGTTTCAATATCCAGGCTAACAGAAGGCGAGGTGGTACCTATACCCACATTTCCGCCATATACATACAGATTGGCAGATGTTTGACTGGGGCCACCGATGCGCAGAGAACCATCGGCCTGAGATACCCTCGTACCATCTATACCAACATTAGCCATATAGAAATTACCACCTGAAGGTATTTGCGTTACCAGGTTTGTACCATCACCATAATAAGCGCCGCCGCCACCGCCTACATAAACATAGTTAGGGCCACCGGAGTTGAAGCTTCCATCGCCCGTTACGTCCAGTTGGTGGGCCGGTGAATTATTGTTTATACCCACATATCCTCCATTATTATTATAGACACCTGACCCGTTAGCCGACCAAAAGCCACCTGCTGCTGAAGGGGCCTGCCAGCTGGCATTACCGTTTGCATCGCTGGTAAGCACATAACCGTTTTGCTGGGTGCCATCGGTTATTTGTACCGAACCATTAAGATGGGCAGTACCATTTAAATCCAGTTTAGCAACCGGCGAGATAACACCAATGCCCACATTGCCCCCGCCATTAACCATTTCAATATTACCAGCCATATCGTTATTTAACTGCAAGGTACCTGTGCCTTCGCTGCGCACCTGCATATCGGCATTACCGGTTACGTTAGGCCCTGCGGGATAAATGGTTGGACGCGATGTTGAATTAAGCTGTATATCGCCGTTAGTAACAGTTAATGCCCCGGCTACCTCAAGCTCTGAATATGGAGAGGAAGTACCTATACCTACCTTACCACTATTTGTGTTGTAAACATCTGTGCCATTTAGTGAGGTCCAGAAACTAACCGCTGCCGAAGGGGCCTGCCAGCTTGCATTGCCATTGGCATCGGTGGTAAGCACATAGCCGTTTTGCTGGGTTCCGTCGGCCAGTTTGAAGGCGGGCGAAGTAGTGCTTTCCACATCAAGCGCGGTAGCGGGGGTGGTAGTACCTATACCGACGTTGGTAGAACTTGTTGCACCGTTTACACCGTTGATAGAACCCAAAACCATACTGTTAGAAGCACCCACATAGGCATTAGCGCCTATAGCCCCGGCATTGGAATAACTGCCACTTGTAACCGCGTTATATCCTAAAAAGGTATTATTGTTGCCCCCATTGCCCGCTCCTGCACCTGACCCTACTGCCGTATTAGCAGAACCGTTATTCGAATTTCTGAGTGCATTAGTACCTAAGCTGGTGTTGTCGTTACCATTAGAGCCATTATTTGCCAAAAATCCGATAGCAGTATTATTGTTACCAGAAGAGTTAGCCCCTAAACCTAAAATAGTAGACTGGCTGGAACTGCCGGTGCCAGGGCCATTGCCTGTACCCACCGACAGGCCATTAACCTGCATATCCCGGTTGGTAGCTACGTTGCCATCATTGAGGCTAAGGGAATATCCGTTCATGCTTACGGTGCGGTTACCTGTAAGGGTGCCGTCGCTATTGTAAATATTAGTTGAAATGTAATTGGCTGCCCAGTTGTCTATGGCATTGGCAACAAAGGCTGTAGTAGCAAACAACGAAGAGCTATCGCCGGTGGAAGCAGTTATACCTGTAGCCGAATCGGTTACATATAAATTGGCCCCAACATAAGCGTTGCCACCTATTGCAAACTGCCCGTTAACCGAACCTGCGCCCGATGCATTTATGCTTCCGTTTACATCTAAGGTATACAGCGGGTTCGAAGTACCTATACCTACATTACCAGCATTATTGTTTGATAAACTGCTTCCGTTTAATGTCCAATTGCTGTTTAGGGTGTTACCACTCCAGCTTAAACCATTGCCTGCCGCAAACAGGTTGCTGCCTGTGGCCACACCTAAATTTCCGCTGCCATCTACACTTAACAGGCCGTTAGTGTAGTTATCAAACCTTACAGTTCCATTAACATCCAGGGTAGCCTGCGGATTATTATTGCCTATACCCACATTATTACTTGCCGCCTGCATAAAAAAGCCCGGGGTACCAGTGGCGCTATTGAAAATGGCAAAATCCTGCAGGTTATTAAGCTGGTTTCCGTTGGTATATAAAATCCATTGGCCTGCGCTGCCGGGGCTAACATTATCGGGCTCTAAAGCAATGCTTGCTTCGCCGCCATTAACGCCCTGCACATGCAGCCCGCCGTAGCTATCCTGCAAATCTAAATACACCTGGCCATTCAGCACATCTAAAGTATGGGTTGGGTTCGTATTACCTATACCTACGTTTCCACCATTATTATAAACATTGCTGCTGTTAGTTACCCATTGGGTTCCGTCCCAGTAAGGTGTGTTTCCCGCTGCGCTGCCATCCGGTAATAAACCGGTAGCACCTTGCGCTCCATCATTTCCAGTTGCGCCCTGAATGCCCTGTG
>CAISWS010000212.1 GCA_903889265.1 uncultured Bacteroidota bacterium | reverse complement strand
GATTTTAGAGATGGAGGTATAAGGGTGTTCAGGTGCGCAAGTGTTCATGTGTTCACGTTTGAACCTGAGGGGATTTGTATTTTGAACTTGAACACATGAACACGTTAACACTTTAACACAACAAAAAGATTTCAGAAGATATTAAAAATAGTGAGGCACGCGGTGAGGATGCCGCTTTGCATGTGGATGGAATGTTTAAGAACTGGTTTCTTGACTATGCCTCGTATGTAATATTGGAGCGCGCTGTGCCGGCCATTGAGGATGGTTTAAAGCCTGTTCAAAGGCGTATCCTTCATGCTTTAAATGAAATGGATGACGGCCGCTATAATAAAGTGGCTAACGTTATTGGGCAGAGTATGCAGTACCACCCGCACGGCGATGCATCTATCGGCGACGCGCTGGTGAACATGGGCCAGAAAGAATTGCTGTTTGATTGCCAGGGTAACTGGGGCGATGTTCGTACAGGAGACAGCGCGGCTGCACCGCGTTACATTGAAGTACGTTTATCGAAGTTTGCTAAAGACGTAGCCTTTAACGGGCAAACTACGGAATGGCAGCTTTCGTACGATGGCCGTAAGAAGGAGCCGGTTACGCTGCCTATGAAATTCCCTTTACTGTTAGCCCATGGTGCAGAGGGTATAGCAGTAGGGCTTTCGACAAAAATATTGCCGCATAATTTTATTGAGTTGTGCGAGGCCAGTATCAATCACCTGGAAGGCAAGCGCTTTAGGTTGATGCCTGATTTTCCTACCGGTGGCTTTGCTGATGTAAGCGAATATAATAAAGGTGAGCGTGGAGGCAAAGTAAAGGTTAGGGCCAAAATGGAAGTGGTAGATAAAAAAACCATTGCCATCCGGGAAATCCCATTTGGTACAACAACCGGTAGTTTGATTGACAGTATTTTAAAAGCGCAGGATAAAGGCAAAATAAAAATCAAACGTGTTTCAGATAACACTGCCAGGGATGTAGAGATATTAATTGAGTTAGTGCCCGGTACCGACCCGGATGTTACTATTGATGCATTATATGCATTTACCGATTGTCAGAGTTCTATTTCGCCGAATGCCTGTGTTATTGTGAATGAAAAACCGGTGTTTTTGGGAGTGGATGAAATTCTGCGTTTGAGCACCGAAAGGACCAAGTCGTTATTGGGTAGGGAACTTGAAATAAGGCAGGCAGAACTGAATGAGAAATGGCACTTTTCTTCCCTGGAAAAAATATTTATTGAGAAGAGGATTTACCGCAACATTGAAGAAAGCGAAACCTGGGAGGCTGTACTTGCTGCTATTGATAAGGGGTTAAAGCCATACAAAAAACTGTTCCGCCGCGAGGTTACGCAGGAGGATTTAGTGAGGCTTACGGAAATAAAAATCAAGCGTATCTCTAAGTTCGACTCGTTTAAGGCTGATGAAGAAATAAGGGGCATTGAAAAGGAATTAAAACAAGTTGCCTACGACATTAAGCATTTGAATGAGTATACTATTGCCTGGTTCCAAAACCTGCTGAAGAAATACGGCAAGGGCCGCGAGCGCCGAACCGAAATAAAAGGCTTTGAGGAAATTGAAGTAAAGCAGGTTGCAGCTACTAACGCCAAATTGTATGTAAACTATGCCGAAGGATTTTTAGGCACCGGTTTAAAGAAAGACGAGTTTGTATGCGAGTGCAGCGACCTCGACGATATTATTGCCATTACCCGCACCGGTAAAATGATGGTAACCCGCATTGGCGATAAGAAATTTGTGGGTAAGGATATAATGCATGTGGCAGTATGGAAGAAGAACGATGAGCGCACTGCCTATAACATGGCCTATTATGACGGTGGCAGCAAGCGTACTTATGTAAAGCGCTTTAATGTAACAGGTGTTACACGTGATAAGGAATACGACCTTGCGCAAGGCTCGCCCGGCACCAGGGTTATCTACTTTACAGCCAATTCTAATTCAGAATCAGAAATTGTGAAGGTGCAATTGCATCCTAACTCAACCGCGCGTATTAAGGAGTTTGAATTTGACTTTGCTACATTGGATATTAAGGGAAGAAGTTCCATAGGAAATATCCTTACCAAATTCCCGGTAAGAAAAATTGATCTTTTGGAAAAGGGGCAGTCATCTATTGGTGGAGTTAAATTATGGATGGATGAGAAGTATGGCCGCCTGGTAAATGAAGAAAAGGAAAAGGCCCGTTACCTGGGTGAGTTTAACACAGGTAACCAGATACTGGTGGCGTTTAAAGATGGCAACATTGAGTTGACCAACTTTGAGCTAACCAACAAGTATGATATGGATGATATTCTTTTCCTTGAAAAATTTGACCCGAATAAAATTTATACAGCAGTTTACTATGATGGCGACAGCAAAAACTATTACGTAAAACGCTTTAAGGTTGAATTGAAATCCGAGAAGTATAAAACGCCTGTTGTAACGGAGCATAATAATTCGAAACTGCATGTATTCTCATCGCGCCCTGAAACCTGGGTTAAGTTTAATGTAACCAAAGGCAAAGCGAAAGAGAAAGCCGAAGAGGAACTGAACGTTGCCAATATGATTGATGTAAAAGGCTGGAAAGCTTTGGGCAACCGCTTAACGCAGTTTGATGTAGCAAGCAAAATACACGAAGTAGTGAAAGACGATGAACTGCCTGATGAAGTAGATATGGGAACTACGATTGAGCTGGATGTAAACCCTAAGGCTAGTAAGAAGGGGTCGCAGGGGGATTTGTTTTAAAAATCGACAGGCATTGCAAAACACGTAGGTGCGAAAAATCTTTCGCCCCTATATTTGGCACCGCCTGATGGCGACCAATTAATTACTAAACACATACCTCAGAATGTTAGCCCCCATTTTAAGGGCTTTTTCGCGGGTTTCGTTAGGGTCTTTATGGACATCCTGATCTTCCCATCCATCGCCCAGGTCGCATTCGTAAGTGTATAAAGCTACCAGGCGGCCTTCGTGAAATAATCCAAAGGCTTGCGGGGCTTTGCCATCGTGCTCATGTATTTTGGGCAGGCCACCGGGGAAATCAAATTTTTGGTGGAAGATAGGATGCGAAAAAGGAAGCTCAACCAGCTTACTTCCGGGGAATATTTTTTCAAGTTGTGGACGGATGTAAGGGTCCATGCCGTAATTGTCATCGGCATGTAAAAAACCGCCACCGGTAAGATAAGTGCGCAGGTTTTCAAGTTCCTGGTCGTTGAATACCACGTTTCCGTGACCGGTCATATGCACAAAGGGGTAATTGAATAATTCAGGGCTGCCTACTTCAACAGTAGGTATATCCGTTTCAATATTCATGCCCTGGTTTTGATTGCAGTACTTAGCCAGGTTGGGTAACGAAGTTGGGTTTGCATACCAATCGCCACCGCCGTTGTATTTGAGCAAAGCAATTTTAAGCGGCTTATCGTTTGATGTAAACGAAAGCATTGCGCAACACACTAACCCTAAAAAAATCAGTTTCCGTACCATGCTGCTAATTTACGCCTCGTTTGCCAGATTAAAAACTGTGGTAGCATATATACCGGCGGTCTCCAGCCTTAACCTGCTTTTGCCTAACGATACCGTTTCGAATTCATTTTGTTCTGCCAGTAACACTTCATCACGGGTAAAATCCCCCTCGGGGCCAATCATAATTACGGCATCAAACCCGCCGTGGTAAGCATCTTTTAGGTGCACTGATTTTTCATCGCAGTATGCAATAAATCTTCTGTCCACCTCTTTAACAGACTTTATAAATGTTTCAACCTTTGTAACCGGATTTAATTTCGGGATGGTGAGTTTTACGCTTTGTTTGCTGGCGCCCAGTAATATTTTTTCTATTCTGTCTAACCTTAGGTCTTTGCGTTCAGAGTGCTTGCAGATGATGGGAGTAATTTCGGCAATCCCTATTTCTGTAGCTTTTTCGGCAAACCATTCTAACCGCTCAATATTTTTTGATGGGGCGATGGCAATATGCAAATGTGGTTTGTTTTGTTCTTCAACCTCAACCAACCGGAATATGTGAATGGCAGTTTGTTTTTTTCCAATGCCTTCAATCCGCGCTTCGAATAGTTTACCCTTGCCATCAAAAACATACAACTCATCATTTTCGCGTTTGCGTAAAACTTTTATCAGGTGGGTTGATTCAGTTTCATCCAGTTCGCAATGTTCATTTAATACGGCAATGGGGCAATAGAAAATATTCATGTTTTCAGGTTTTACCGTGCCAGGGTGTTAATGTGTTAACGTTGGATTGTAAATATCTGCACCGGTTTCTTCTAAGGGATAAAAGGTCCCGGTTCTTGTGTCTAAGTTCTAAAATCTAATTTTTAATAATTTTAAACTCCGCACGGCGGTTTTGCGCTTGTTCGGCCTCAGTGCAGTGGTTGGTTTGGGTGCAGTTGTTAACCTGTTTTTTAGCGCCGTAACCAACAGCTATAAACCTGCTTTCACTGATTCCCTTTCCGGTAAGATAATTGAGGCAGGCCAATGCACGGCGGGCAGATAAAACCATATTTGATTTTACACTACCGGTGGCATCGGTGTTAGAACTTATTTCAATTTGCATGGCAGGAGAGGCCTGCATACCGGCAACAATTCTATCCAGTGCCTTTTCAGCCATGGCATCAAGTGTATAACTGCCTACGCCAAAATAAACATTTGGAAGAGGCCCCTCCATTTTACCGGTTGAAGTGTTCGCTTCCGGATCGCTTGCGGCAGTTGCTTTTCGGGCTGATGTATTACCAGCCTTTGTAGCTGCATTGGTGGCATGCGTTTTTCCTGCTACTGCTTTATCAGCCTGACCGGTATTAGCGGTAAACTTACCGGTGGGCACATAGTTAGCAGCAACACTTCCTTTTTGAGGATAGGTCAATTGCACATCTTCTCTAAGCGCTTGTCCTGACTTTAAGCCTAATGCAGAAATAGGCCTAACGAAACTTTGGAACGGGCCTTGTGCCCCACTTCCATTAACCTTTAATACATATTCGTGATTGGGCTCCAGGTTAAATTTTACGTATCCGTCTTCAACGTTTTTTTCTGAAACTGATTGTTGGGTTGATGCGTCAACAATCTGTGCAGTTACGTTTCCTGCGGTGTCGTTTCCGCGTTGTGTTATATTGATAGCCAGTTCAATGGTGCCCTGGTGTTTAAGGTAAATTACCTGGCTCATTTCGGGAGATGCGCTTAACTGTCCGTTGTATGATGCGTAACCCGGTTTACTTGCAGCAACGCTTACCATCATGCCCGATTCAAGTTCAAAGCAAAACTCGCCGTTTTCGTTACTGGTGGTCTTTTTCTGTGTGCTATCACCGGCGGTAATTACTACAGCTACATCCTGTATTGGTAATTGGGTGGCCGCATCCAATAGAGTGTCGCAAACAGAATTGGTGTTAAGGGTAAAGTGGTAAATGTCATTTCCACCCATGCCTCCGGGACGGTTAGAAACAAAATACCCCGAGCGGCCATTGGCATCAGCAATATATCCAAAATCGTTATGTGATGAATTGATGGGTGCGCCCATGTTAATGGCAATACCCCAGCCAGTATTTGCAGGTGAAACAGCATAAATATCCAATCCCCCCAAACCCATGCGCGAGTCAGAAGCGAAGTAGAGACTTCCGTCGTCAGCTATAAAGGGATATCCTTCGGTACCGGTGGTGTTAATGTTGCTTCCCAGGTTTACCGGTGGCCCCCATGTATTACCCTGCTTTTCGCTGACATAAATATCCGTCTCGCCCAGGCCACCGGGCATGTCGCTGGCGAAAAAAAGCCGCGTGCCATCTTTTGAAACGGAAGGCTGCATGTAATTGTTGTTATAATTAATGAAAGGCAAAGCCGTAATATTTATCCATTTTTGCGCAACACTATCGTAATCGGCGTGGTAAAGCCCAAGCTTTATGATCCCATCATCACTCTTGTGTTTGTAGTTACTGCGGGTAAATATCATTTCCTGCCCATTGCTTGCGAAGGTGGCAGCTCCTTCATCCAGATGCCCGTTTATATCGCCTTTAATTTTTTGTGGTTTTGCCGGGTTTGATGCATTGCCGCCGCGAAGGAAATAAAGGTCATACGTTCCTTTTTTGCCTAATGACGGACGATTGGAGGTGAAGCAAAAAGTATATAAACATATAGTGGGGCCTTCATCATTATCAGCTGAGTTTTCGGGGATGTTGGTTACTTTATAATGCGGGTTTGGGTATGCTAAAGTTTGCACATTGGTCATAAAATTTCTGAACTCATCGTTCAGCGGATCGTTGGGGTGTTCATTGGCATATGCCTTGTATTGTATGTCAGCTACTTCATATTTGCCATTTATGCGTAATACCTGCGCATAGTAAAATTTATCAATAGCTCCGGCTTTGGGGCTGCCCGCCAAAATCTGGTAAATAGCTTCTGCGCTTGAATAATCGCCCATTGCCATCAGGGCCTTTGCAAGTTTTTCTTTTGCTGTAATATCGTTCAGGTCGCCATCAGCGGCTTTTTTATAAAAGGCTGCAGCTTCGCTGTATGCCCCTTTCAGCATACAAACATCACCCTTTTTAATATTGGCGTTTTGGGTAAAAGCTGACAGGCTGAGGAGCAGGCTGCAAGCGGAAAGAATAAATCTGCGATACATTTAATGTTACTTTATAAATGAATAATAACCACGCTAAGTTATAAAGTAATAGCAATTGAAAGCAAACCATCAATATCACCTTAAATTAGTGGCTTCGGTTGTATTCCTCCACCAGTTTAAGGGTGTGCTTTAAAGCACCGGGTTCCCATCCAAAATGCCCTGGGATTACAAACGCCGGGTTAGGAAATTTTTGCATTATTTTTTTCAGCGTTTTTGGCCATTCGGTAAGGTTGGCATCATCAATATTGCCCACGCTTTTGTTTTCGGTGCTTTTTAGCAGGCAGCCGCCATAAATTATTTTAAAGGCATTGAACCAGATTATGATGTTATCAGCCGAGTGCCCGGGGCCGGCATAATATGTCTGAAAGGAGTAATTGCCGAAATTGAAAGTAGTATCATTTATAAAATAAAACTGAGCCTGCTTTTCCGCGCGTTGTTTACATAAATCGTAGGTTAGCTTTGAGGTGTAGGTTGGTACGCCCTTGCTCTTTAAAAACGCAAGCCCTGCGGTGCGGTCGGCATGGAAATGAGTTGCAATACATAACACAACCTGTTGATGATGACGCTGCCATATACTATCCAACAGGGGTTGAAACTGGGTGGTATCCCATGGGGTATCAAACATTACAACGCCTTTACCGGTAACCAGGTACATACTATTGGCCGGATATGGGTTATTATCTATAGGCCGGTAAGTAGTATATATGTAAAAACTATCCGTGAGGCGTTCAATAGTAAGCGGCTTATCATTTTTTTGAGCCAGTGCAGGCAGGCTGCCGTAAAGTATCAGCAAAAAGAAAAAAATGATTTTATTCATTATTACAAGTCAGGCACAATTTACCCGTAAGCCTTTGTTAGAAGTATTTCATTTGCGCGGGCGCAACAACTTTCTTTCCATTAAACCAGGTATCAAAACTTACCATTACCTCATGTGTGCCGGTAGTAAATTTATTAAGTGGTGAAACAGTAAGGTCGTAGCAGTAGCCAATCTTAATTTGTTTGGTAAGGTTTACCGCCAGCGAAAAATTATACGAGTCGTTAAGCCTGTAAGAAGCACCTAACCAAACCCGGTCGATAAAAACAAACATGGCATTAAAATCCAAAGTTACCGGTGCGTAATTGGGTACGTATTTAAACAAAACCGAAGGCACAAAATGCACCTTTTTGCCCAGCTCAAAAGCATAGCCACCGGTAATCAGCAGGTTTTGATATTGCCGGGCAATACCGGTTGAGGTTGCAAATAAAGCCGAAGGGCCGTTTAAGCGGTTAGCTAAAATATATGGCGCCGAAACACCTGCAAAAAATTTATTGTTGTATGCATAAAACCCCGCACCTACATTGGGCAGCCAGCGGTTTTGATTGTTGCCCTGAAAGCTAGGGTCGTTGGCATCAGTAGTGGCCACGTTGCTGAGGTTTGCAACATAGTTTTCAAAACCGGCCGAAATACCAAAACTGAGAGTAATGTCTTTTTTTTTGCCAACTTTTATGCGGTAAGCAAAATCGGCACTCATAGAATTGGTTTTGGTAACACCAATCATATCATATGAGTACAGAAGGCCTAACGCAAGTTTGTCGTTATTTAAAGGCGAGTTTACACCTACCGAAGCTGTTTGAGGTGCGCCGGGCATTTTAACCCACTGGTCGCGGTACATTACGGTAGCATTAAGTGCATCGCGGCTGCCGGCATAGGCCGGGTTTAAATACAAACCGTTATAAAGATACATACTGGTTTCGGCATCCTGCTGGGCAAACGATAAAGTTACTATGTAAGTAAAAAAAAGTATGCTCAGTAATATCTTTCTCATCGGGGCCGCTGGATATGAACAAAGATATAATTTTCGGCTGAACGATTTGTGAGGTACCCAGGGCAACACGCATTTAATTTAGGATTAAAGATAGCAGGAAGTCGTTATCCCAACCCGCGACAAGGCGTTTGTTGTTGATGCCAAGCCTTCGTAATTGCTTTTTCTTCAATAACATGAAGGCTATCCTTCGGACGATAGCAAAGTTCTCCGCTGATTGCCCTTTGCGCTTTCTTGATTCGTCTTCCCTGAACTGAACATCAAGTGTCCAATGCAAACTATTTTCGATCCCCCAATGCTGACGGATATTGTCATTAAAGCTTTTTGCATCTTGTTCAACACTGGATATATAATAACGCGTTTCTGTTGACGTCTTTCCATCAATTTCCCTGCTAGCTTCTATCTTAATAACACTACTTAACCCCATCCATTTATCTTTCTCTTTAATCCAGCTTAACTGGGTTATTACGCTGCAAGTCCGTTGTTCTATTCTGCCATGGTCGCTTTCATATTTTGAGATAAATACATCATCTGCTTTTTTGTGCGCAAAAGCCCCTCCTATTTCATTGTAAAGGGTTTCCTGATTTTGCTTTACTGCTAAAATATAATCTGCTCCCCGGCTTTTAATTTTAGCAGCAATATCTTTTTGACAACCCATAGCATCTATAGTGATGAGTCCTCCTTCCACATCTATTAAGTCTAATAATTGCTGAATGGCTTTGATTTCATTAGACTTAGAGGCTGTTTTAATTTGTCCCAGCATCAAACTGTTAGATGAACACCATGCACTTACCAGATGTATGGCATAGTTCCCATTCTTTTCATCCTGCGAGCCCCTTACCGTTTTCCCATCTATACTTATAATTTTCCCTTCTGTAGTTATTTCAAGCGTTTTTATCCATGACAAAAAAGCATTTTCAAAAAGCGTTGCTATCTATCCGTTTAAACACACGTTCTAATGTGTCATGAGAAGGTATTCCATTGGGTAATGGTATTATTTCCTTTAGAAACTCAAGTTTGCTCTTGCCAAACAATTCTATAGCTTCATAGCTCTCTGCGCCGCATATTACACCAAACAGGGTCAACAATAAAATATCATCTAACAAGTGTAGTTTTCTTCTGTCAATACGTGGATCCGGAATTTGAGAAAAGATTTCTTGCAGTTTCATAGTTTTTAAATGCAAGTTCTGGCCGCAGTTTAGCCTGTACAATCCTCTTTTTATTCATTCCGATGTGAATTGCTCTATTTTTAATGCGTGTTGCCCTGTCTATGGAGGAAGCACGTGTAAATGGTTATGTATTTTGCCAAGGCCTCCGTCCATTCCGTCTTCATCCCGCCCAAAAACCGCGGGATGAAACAAAAAGGGAAACCAGGGCGGAACAGCCAAACCCCCGTATTGATGCAAACTTTGAATTTGTTTTTGCTTGTGATTTCCCATTCTGGGACCGAAAGGGTTGCAGTTAAGATTTTAACGGATTAGCCCGGGATTAGGTATATTTAAACCACTTTGTAAAATATTCTTTCAGGCACATCGTCTTTCATCTCATACAGGACAAAAGGACTATGGTTAACTTAAATATCACAATGGCCGATACCCAGAACGACTCTATCCGGCTAACAGTTGAGAAGGAACGTAAACGCTTGCTTGATTTTATACGCAAACGAGTACCTACCCAGGAAGATGCTGAAGACATTCTGCAGGATGTTTTTTTTGAATTGACTAACACTTACAGGCTGATGAAGCCGGTTGAGCAGGTGGCTTCGTGGCTGTTTACAGTGGCCCGGAACAAAATCACCGACCGCTACCGGAAAAAGAAGCCGACATCATTGGAAGACCACTTCGCCGTGCGCGCCGGCGATGATGGCGACAGGCTGGATATTTCAGACTTTTTGCCTTCCAACTCAAACAGCCCGGAAACGGAGATGATGCGCGAAGCAATAAGCGATGGGTTGATGGCTGCTTTGGAACAACTGCCTGCAGAGCAAAGGGAAGTATTTATTATGCACGAAATAGAGGACAAGAGCTTTCAGGAGATTTCGGAAATAACGGGAGCGAATGTTAACACCCTGTTATCGAGAAAAAGGTACGCCGTGTTATTTTTAAGGGAACAGTTACAAAGTCTGTATAACGATTTATTTAATACCTGAGGATGTACGATATGCGGCTATGCGATATGCGATGTAGAGTCGCAAATCGATCAGTCAAAAATCAAATTCTCAAAACACTAAAAACTAAAATTATGAAATGGATATTTAAAGGAATTGGAGTGCTGTTGTTAATTGCCCTGGGCATTGCCCTGTTTGGTTACGGCACCATGTGGCTTTGGAATTACACCATGGTGGACTTGTTTCACCTACCCGCACTTGATTTTTACCACGCTATTGCGCTGGTTATACTTTCGAAAATATTATTCGGAGGATTTAAAGGCCGTGGCCACTGGGAGCGCCGCAAAGCGTGGAAAGCCAAATGGGAAGGCATGAGCCCTGAAGAACGCGAACAGTTTAAAGCCAAGTTTGCTGATCGGTGCAGGCATAAATGGGGTAGCAGGGTTGAAGTGAAGGTGGAGCGCACTGAATAAATGCAGGGGACGCTGACCTGCCTGCCGGCAAAGGCAGGTTGGTTATGATTGAATACAGAATATTAAGGGCTGAGCGGGGGACTGTTTGGCCCTTTTTAATGATTATAAGTTTACCGCAAATTTTAAATTGTTTTATGGAAAAATTGAATTTTATGGTATTAAATATTTTGGCGCCGTATAAACCGTATTTTCATATTTTAATCCATATGCCGGTATAAAATCATAGTCAATTATTTTTTCAAAAAAATCAAGTTGCCGCGTTTTCTCTATCTTCTTAAAATACTCTTCGGCAGTTACGTATATCGACACGGTGTCGCCACGGCCTGCAATCGCAACAAATCGCTCTTCAAGTTGAGTTGAATGGAAATAAACGCCAAATTCAAAATCAGGATAATCCTCCAGTTTTATATGGAGGCAAGAAACACTTTTCGAATGCCGTATTTCGGGCTTATTATTAATCCTCCCAATAATAGTTATAAGCTTTTGCCCGGGAAATATCGTATTCTGTTTTACTGAACCAAAACTGAGCATTAAAATTACAAATGTTATAAAGTATCCTATTGAAAAGAAATGCTGCAATTGGAAGTAAGGCCTTTTCGCTTTCCGAGCGCTAAAGGACTTTCCATTTGTCAGGTAATCTCTGATAGCCGCAAAATTACTATAGCCTAAATAGCTACCAGATTCAATTTTATAAACGAAAGAATCTGAAAGCAGGATAAGCTCGCAACTCAGATGTATTCCATGCTTTACTTTTATCTGAGTATAATCTACATGCCAGGTCTGAATGTCTTCTAAATAAATTTCCCTTTTCTTTTTTCCCAGCAAAGTTTTGATTACTAACCTGTCTTCATAAAGATATAAGTCTTCAAGCCGGTAACACACGGTATACAAGACAGACATGCCAACGAAAAATAGCAGGATACCAAAATCGATAGGCCTTAGTTGAGGGTAAGCATGCATAAAACCACAAGTTATCGCGTATAGCCCCGCTCCTATTACTATTAAAGCGGCCACGATTAGAAGCCATGGGTATTCAGGATTTTTCCGTTTTGAAATAATTACAGGTTGCACGTTCATTGGTGGCGCTAATATCGAAAAATGCATAGATATATTGAAGGTGCTTTGCAGGTGCTCCCGTAGGGTCCCAATTCTGCAGAGCTGGAAAGGAAGACCCTACGGAGACATTGTTGAGGGAAAACCCTGGGCGCGGCTCTTCAAAAACAAAAAACCTTTACCTACGAGGTAAGGTTTTAAGTTTTAATTTTATGTAATAAATTGCAGTTATATAATGAAAGAACAACAATCTAGTTAGCCACAGTTGCCACAGGCTGTCCCTCAACCGGTGTTGGTATAGGTTTCAGGGTTATCGGATTCAATTTTTCGCTTTTTACCAAAATCCTTCCTTTGGCGTAGTAGTTCATTACTACATAAGGTGTTCTTCCTTTGCCGTTGGGGCCTATTAAAAAATGGGTTTGTTCATCCAGCACTTTAAAGGCGATATCCTTATCGCTCAGCGGTGCTGCTGCGGTCTTGGTTGCCTCGGGGATATTAGCCTCAGCGGTAGCAAGGCCCTTAGGTTCGGGAAAAACCAGTGCTACCCCTACGGTTTCTCTGTTAAGCTCATCAACGGAGGCATATGCTTCTTTGTTGTATTTGTGCAGCCGGGCAAAAGCAGGTGCTGTAACCTTGGCAATGCTATCGTTTATTGCCTTCCACTGTCCGGGTTCTGAGGCTTGTTCGAAAAGTGTATCGCCTTGTACATATGCCTGATAAATGAACAAACTATCCTGGTGAGCCTGTACCGGACCATAAATTGAAGCGTTTAGCAGTAAGAACATGATTGAGTGGAACATGGCAAAAGTTTTTTAGTGATTAACTAATTGTCCTTTCAAGGTATGTTCAGTATACGATGTTGTCAAGCACAACGGATGCTTTATGGTAAAGAACAAAGCGGGCTGGAAGATTGGTGCACAGGGAGGGCTGTAAAACAAAGTGAAGGTTTAGAGGGATAATGGCAATTCAGAAGTAAAAGGTAATGTTTCAACCCCTTTCACCCCCGAAGCGGGGAAACTAAAGCCAAAACCAATACATGGTTTGTAGTCAATACCTGGAGTTGGCTGCTTTGCCATGGTTTCCCCGCTTCGGGGACGGAGCGGTTGGCTGTTAATGAGCCATAAAGACACAACAGAAGATTGCCACAAGCAATACCTCTTTTATTTTTTACAGGAATTGCTTTCGCAAGGACATCGGTTTAATATAAAAAAGAAAAACCCTTGCCTACGAGACAAGGGTTTAATCTTAATATAAAACTAAATTTTAACTATGCTTCTTCAGTAGCTTCTACTTCTTCAACCGGTGCATCAACAGCTGGTGCGCCTTTGGTGTTAACCTTAATGGTTACATGGTTGCTTCTTTTACGAAGGCGGTAAGCACGGCCTTGTGGAGCAGGTAAAAAACGCTTTAGCATGGTGCCTGCGTTAACCTGTATTTCAGAAACGATAAGATCGTTATCCTCAGGTTTCAGGTTGTTTTTTTGTTCCCAGTTGTTGATGGCGCTCTTCAACAGTTTCTCTAATTTCTGAGAAGCTTCCTGCTTGCTGAATTTCAGGATAGTTAAAGCGTCGAACACCTTTTTGCCACGGATAAGGTCGGCAATTAAACGCATTTTGCGTGTAGAGGTGGGATTGTTTTTTAAATGTGCTACTGCTTCCATGATTTGTAAATTTCTGATTGTTGATTTCTGATTTCTGAGAACCTGAATAAACTTCAAACCCTCATGTCTAAATACTGTATACTAACTACTCAATACTGTTTACTTAACTTTCTTCGATGAATGTCCTTTGAAGATACGGGTTGGTGAAAACTCGCCCAGTTTGTGGCCTACCATGTTTTCAGTTACATATACCGGTATAAATTTGTTACCGTTATGCACTGCAAAAGTATGGCCTACCATTTCAGGAACTACCACCGAAGCACGGCTCCAGGTTTTAACAACCGTTTTCTTTCCGCCATCATTCAGCTTGCTTACTTTTTTAGCCAGTTTGAATTGAACGTAAGGGCCTTTTTTTATTGAACGTGCCATCTGCTTATATTATTTTTTGAATTTTAAATTTAGTTTTTATCTGTTATTTACCCCTCTTTGAAACAATATACTGAGAAGTAGTCTTTTTAGGCGAACGGGTTTTGTATCCCTTAGCCTTTAAGCCTCTTCGGCTACGTGGGTGACCACCAGATGCACGGCCTTCACCTCCACCCATTGGGTGATCTACAGGGTTCATCGCAACTGCTCTTGTGCGCGGACGACGTCCTAACCAGCGCTTACGGCCTGCTTTACCTAAGCTTTGCAGGTTATGGTCGCCGTTAGATACAGTGCCTATAGTAGCTACACACTCCAATAATAATTTTCTTGTTTCGCCAGAAGGCAACTTGATAATGGCATATCTCTCTTCACGGGCAAGCAATTGGGCAGATGTTCCCGCGCTACGTACTATGCTACCGCCTTTGCCAGGGTGTAATTCGATGTTGTGAATAATAGCACCCAGTGGAATTTCAGCAAGGGTAAGTGTATTGCCTAATTCAGGTGGAACACCTTTACCGGCTATAACTGTTTGGCCAACTTTAATACCTGCAGGAGCAAGGATATATCTTTTTTCGCCGTCCGGATAGTGGATAAGGGCGATGAATGAAGTTCTGATTGGATCGTATTCAACGGTAGCAACTTTACCAGGAACATTTGCTTTGTCCCTTTTCCAGTCAATAATACGGTAACGTTGTTTGTGTCCACCACCTACATAACGCATGGTCATAGCGCCGGCGCTGTTACGGCCACCGCTGGACTTGTGAGGAGCCATCAGGCTTTTCTCAGGTTTGTTGGTTGTAATTTCGTCGAACGTGAGGAGTTCTGTGAACCTCATGCTCGGGGTGTAAGGCCTGTACTTCTTAATGCCCATTGTATTCTTTTTTAATCCCCTTTGTCTTATCAGTGGTGGGATATCCACTTTAGTTAAAGAATATTTTTTGTTGTGTTCATGTGCTCAGGTTGTATTCAACTTTAACACCTTAACACTTTCGCACCTGCGCACATTATTATACCGATCCGTAAAAATCAATTACTTCACCTTTCTTCAAGGTAACATGCGCCTTTTTGTATGGCGATTTAATACCTGTAGCAACACCACGTTTTGTTTGGCGGCTCTTTTTCTTTCCAACTGTTACCTGAGTGTTTACACCTTCAACCTGAACATTGTAAGCAGCTTCAATAGCTTTCTTAATTTCAAGTTTGTTAGCATCACGCGCTACTTTAAAAGCATACTTGCCCAGCTTTTCGCTGCTCTTGGTTGACTTTTCAGTAACAATCGGTTTTATTAATACATTAGTTGCCATGGCTATTTCCTCCTCAGTAATTAGTTGTTCGAATAATTAGATTCTATAGACTTAACTGCAGTTTCGCTTAATACAAGCTTTTTGCAATTCATAATATCGTAAATGTTAAGGCTGCTTACCTCGGTAACTGAAACAGTAGCCAGGTTACGTGCCGAAAGCAAAGTATTTTTTTCAGCACCCGATAATACCACTACGCTTTTGGTATCGGCAATGTTCAATCCTTTTAAGAATGCTGCAAAGTCCTTGGTTTTAGGAGTTGCAATATTGAAGTCTTCAACGATGATAAGGTTACCATCTTTTGCTTTATAAGTTAGTGCGCTTTTTTTAGCGATATCTTTTACTTTTTTGTTCACCTTAATATCATAAGAGTGAGGGATAGGGCCGAATGCACGGCCACCACCTTTAACCAAAGGCGATTTCATAGAACCGCGGCGGGCGCCACCTGTTCCTTTCTGACGGAACGCTTTTTTAGTTGTACGGGCAACTTCCCACTTTTGCTTGCTTTTGTGAGTTCCCTGACGCTGAGCAGCTAAGTAAGACTTTACAGTTAAATACACTGCATGGTCATTAGGCTCAACACCAAAAATATCATCAGACAGGTCAATCTCCCTGCCGGTTTCTGCGCCGCTTTTGCTTAAAACTTTTACCTTCATAATTCAAATATTTATTCGGGATATTACACCTTCCCCAAAAAGGGAACGCAAAAATAGACTTTATCAACAGAGTTGCAAATATTTCCTGTAAAAAAATACGCCTATAAGCCCCAGATAGATGAAAAAACCTAAAAATTACGCCCAACAGCTAATTACGAAGAAGAAAAAGATATACCCGGTTAACCAGGAATTGCGAAAATACCTGGCCGAAAACCGGCGCGAAATCAAATTACCGGTAAGTTATGCCGATTTAAGGCATTTTACCGGAAGCATGGCTGTAAGGGATAAAAAAGGAGTTGACACCCTATGGGAGGCAGCCCTATATGCACAAAACGAAGTTGTTCATATCCATGATGGCCTGAAACAGATATATTCTATCTTAAAGAGTGGTGGAGATTCCTCAGTACACACCCACCTGCATGTTGAGCGGATAGATTACTGCACCTTTGGTAATTCCAATCCATTCAGGATTAAAATCGTGAACGACTTTAACGATAACTACGACTATTTTTACATCAAGCAGGCTGATGCCAGCAGGATTTACGGGCTGGAGCTGGAGCATATACTTTCACCAGCCCGTATTAATTACTTTGTGGATGACAGCACCTTAATTGAGGAGCACATTGCCGGCATACCCGGCGACCAGTTTATGCAATCGTACCTAAAAAACCCCGAATTTAATAAGGTAAGGATAGCCAAGGAGTTTGTAAAGTTTAATGAACGTTGTTTTGTGCGCCTGCTGGGCGATATGCGGAGCTACAACTACGTATTTGATATTACACCTGATTTTGAAGAGGTGCAGTTCAGGATAAGGCCTATAGATTTTGACCAGCAAAGCTACGAGGGCCGCAAAAACCTTTATTTACCACAGTTTTTTAAGGAGAATGCCGCCCTGGTTCAGTTAACCCTTCAACTTTTAACACCCGAAACTATCCGCCAATACCAAAAAGAGGAAAGGACCCTGATTGCCCGGCGAAGTATTTCATCCAAAGTTCGCCTGAACCGGGTAACAGATATTATGGAAGGCGACACCATTGCCCCTACAGAGAAAGTGGTGCAATTAGGCGGGGAATTAACCGCGCACTACAAAAACAAATCGTTTCAGCAGTGTCATAGTATGGGTGCCCTGGTAAAAAACAGTTTAAAAATACTGGCCGATGAATTTGCGTAACTATTAGTAAATGATTGCGTTAAATACAATACGGCAATTGTATCATTGTTTAAAAAAACGAAATTAATTGCCGGTATTTTGAATTAATTTGATTAAATTTGAAAGAAGAAGGGTTATTTAGAAAGATTCCACACGTTTTACATAAATAACTCCCTCTATCGAAAGGCATTACGCCAATTACGATAATCCGGATATTTTACTTAAAGACGACCTTAACTATTCCTGAAACATAAAGAATTTTATGCCCCCATTGTACAAACAAAAATCAAAAAAACCTTCAGGGCCACCTACGCAATGTAAAGATTGCGGATCGTTTAATACCAAACGAGTGCACCGCGGCTTTTTAGAAAAATTTATAAGCAGCCTTACTTCGGGTAAATATGCTTACCAGAAATTTTTTTGCAAAGCCTGTAACACTTCAATCTATAAAAGCATGACTGAGGCTGAGAAGGGGAAGTTTGTGCTCGCCGACCAAAGGATAATGGGTTAGACCAGGAATAATTCCGGAGCTTCAATAATGGTAAATGCATTTTTCATAAACGGCTTTTACCCGTTCAGGTTATGTAGGAAAATGAAAAAGGCCCGGTAAACCGGGCCTTTTTTCACTTTCCTTTATCAGGATTTGAAGTTTCCTTCAAACTACCCTTCAATAATTACGTATCCACCTATCGCACCGGGAACTGCTCCTTTTATAAGCAAAATGTTCTCCTCAGCCAGCACCTTTACAACTCTAAGGTTTAATACTTCTATAATTTCCCCACCGGTACGGCCGGCCATTCTCAATCCTTTGAATACGTGAGATGGATCTGATGATGCACCCAATGAACCAGGAGCACGTGACCTGTCATGCTGACCGTGGGTCCCCATACCTACCCCGCTAAACCCGTGGCGTTTTACAACACCCTGGAAACCTTTTCCTTTAGAAACGCCTTTGAGGTTAATCAAATCGCCTTCTTCGAAATTGGTTACAGTAACTGCTTCACCCACTGCTTTTCCGAAATTGTAATCGCGGAATTCGTGTAACTTTCTTTTAGGCGTGGTGCCGGCTTTTTTAAAGTGGCCTTTCATTGCCTTAGTGGTAGACTTTTCTCTTTTTTCATCGAAAGCCAATTGAGTTGCTGTGTAGCCATCAACCTCCAGGGTT
>CAISWS010000211.1 GCA_903889265.1 uncultured Bacteroidota bacterium | reverse complement strand
CGCAACTATCTGAATAAAACAGGCTAATTCGCCCATCTTTACTTATGGTATCCATTACCTCCGGGATATTTTTTATCACCTCGCACGCCCAATACTTTTTATTTCCAAAGCCCTGACCCTGGCAGAGGGAGGTTGTAAGTATTAAACCCACTAAGTACAGCAATGTTTTCATAAATTGTGTTGCTGAGTAATAATGGAAATTTCCTGAATATATTTAATCAATCTGCATTTAACCCCGGCTTTTGCAACGATGGATGATCGGTATATTCAACTATAGAATCCCCGGACAGATATTCAATCCAGATAGCATCCTGTTCAACATCAATGGTAAGGTCAGCGCTGGGCATGGAGCGGTCAGAATCGCTGAAAAACTGAGCAAATACCAGTTGCTCTTCCTTCGAAACACTAATAGGCCTGTCATAAATAGTCTGCCTTAGAAAGACCTGAAAACTATCCTTTAAAATATTCCCCAGCCTGCGCTGAACAACCTGATTACGCAACAAACCTACCTCAGATGGCATTTGGCCATTGTAGTTAAGCAAAAAGGCAAGTTCGCCCTTTGGATTTGATACATTTTCCTGTTGGGTAGCCGGTGTTGGCTTGGTGTTGCAGGCGTAAAACAGTGCCGTTAACAGAATAGCCGGTATAAGAAGTTTGGTGTTCATGTGTTATGCTTTGAGCTATGAGTTGTGTGCTATGAGCTATGAGTAAGTGCGTTTGCTCAAAGCACATAGCTCATGGCTCAAAGCTAACTACCATTTCAGCAAATAAGCAAATATCAGCGGCGCCACAATCGTAGCATCACTTTCAACTATAAACTTAGGGGTATCAATACCCAGTTTGCCCCAGGTAATTTTCTCATTCGGCACTGCGCCTGAGTATGAACCGTAAGAAGTTGTTGAATCGCTGATTTGGCAGAAATAGCTCCAGAAAGGAACATCCGTCCAACCCAAATCCTGGTACATCATAGGCACCACGCAAATAGGGAAATCGCCGGCAATACCGCCGCCAATCTGGAAAAAGCCCACGCCTTTGCCGCCGCTGTTCTTCTTATACCAATCGCTTAGCCAAACCATATACTCAATACCACCGCGCACAGTGGTAGGGTTCATTTCGCCTTTAATACAGTAAGAAGCAAAAATGTTACCCATGGTGCTGTCCTCCCATCCCGGGCAGATGATAGGCAGGTTCTTTTCTGCTGCGGCTATCATCCAGCTATGCTTAGGGTCAATTTCGTAGTATTGCTCCAGCACGCCGCTCAAAATCATTTTATACATAAACTCATGCGGCAGGTATCTTTCACCTTTCTTATCAGCTTCGTTCCACAATTCAAAAATGTGCTTCTGCAAACGGCGGAAAGCTTCTTCCTCTGGTATGCAGGTATCGGTTACACGGTTAAAACCATGCTCTAACAAATCCCATTCCTCTTGTGGCGAAAGGTCGCGGTAGTGGGGAACTCTTTTGTAATGGCTGTGGGCAACCAGGTTCATTAAATCCTCTTCCAGGTTAGCGCCGGTGCACGAGATAATAGCCACCTTATCCTGGCGAATCATTTCGGCTAAGCTGATGCCCAACTCGGCGGTGCTCATGGCCCCGGCCAGGGTAATCATCATTTTGCCCCCTTCAGCCAAATGGGTTTCGTAGCCCTTGGCTGCATCAATTAAAGCTGCTGAATTAAAGTGACGGTAATGATGGGTAATAAAATCTCTAACCGGGCTTGCCATTGTATTTAGATTATAAGGTTAATAATTAGGTGGTGCGAAAATAGCAAGGATGGGGAAAGATGCAAGGAACAGCGCAAGATGTTAGAAAGTGACGAATAAATAAAAGTTAACCAAAACCTTTAATTTAGCAGCGTTACTAAACAAATAGCAATGGAAGATATTTTTTTAAAGTCTTTAAAAATAAACAAGGTAAGACATCTTGAAGGGATTGATATATCTATATCTGAAACCGAAAGAAAGCATTTGATTTTGACTGGAAAGAATGGTAGTGGGAAGACGAGTGTTTTGGATTTATTGAAAGATTATTTTGAAGGCGTTGAGAATAATGGTATTCAAATTGAAACTTGGCAAAGCCAAATTCATTCATGGGAAACGGCAATAAACACAGCTAACTCACAAGTTCATGGTCAGTACCAAGAGGCTATAGATAATAATAAAAAAGCTATTGAACGTTATTCGAAAGCCATCCCTGCGTTTCCATCTTTTGCAATTATATATGAGGCGATAAGAGATGGTCAATTTATGTTCGCTCACTTTCCGGCACAAAGAGGGGGGAGGATATACCATACAGCTCAAGGTCCCAAAAAATTAAATCTAGAAGGCCAACCTAACTCTGTCCACGGAAAACATAACTACCTGTTTCTTCAATATTTGGTAAACCTTAAAACCGAGCGGTCTTTTGCTCGTGATGACAACGATGAGGCAAGCGCGGATACAATTGATAAATGGTTTGCAGAGTTTGAAGGTGTGCTAAAGCAGATTTATGGTGAAAACCTGAAATTAGAGTTTGACCGTAAGGAGTGGAATTTTTATCTACTAATTGATGGTTACGAAAAGTTCGATTTAAACCACCTATCTGACGGTTATTCCGCTATTATCAGCATTATTTCTGAATTGCTGTTAAGAATGGAAAGGTATAAACATTGGGGCCATGATATGCAGGGTGTTGTGTTGATAGACGAAATTGAAACCCACTTACACATCGAATTACAGAAAAAGATACTGCCGTTCCTAACCGCATTTTTCCCTAAGTTACAGTTTATCATTACCACCCACTCACCCTTTGTGCTTAGTTCAGTCAACAACGCTGTTATTTTTGATTTAGAAAAGAGAGAAAGGGTAGAAGACCTGAGCGGTTATTCTGTTGAGAATATTATTGAAAGCTATTTTGATGCAGACCAGTATTCTGAATTATTGAATAAACGGGTAAAAGAATACGAAGGGCTTTCAGAGAAAGAGCAACCCAATGCAGTTGAGGTTGAGCGTTTGAAGGAACTGGAAAAATATTTTCAGAAGTTTCCACTTAATATAGCCCCTGAACTAAGTTTAAAACTCAACACTATCCGCCTTAAAAAGATAGCCTGATGATTAACCTGGTTAAGAGTCAACCTGCACCAGCAAGCCTGGTAGCAGAGAAGGCTAAAGCAAGCGGCACATATAGAACAGAAGAGGTATTAACCCGGTTACATGCCGACTTCCATAACAAGTGTTACATCTGTGAAGATCATGGCATAACATCAATTAATGTTGAACATTTTATACCACACCGGGGCGATAGGGATAAGATGTTTGACTGGAATAATCTTTTTTACGCCTGTGGACATTGTAACAATACCAAGCTTGATAAAGCTGAATACGATGACATACTAAACTGCACTAATGCTGCCCATCAGGTTGCAAATTGGATTTGTTACAGCACAATGGATGATGGTGGTTTTTCAAAAATAAAAGTGGTTGTTGAAGAAGTAGTAGCCCAAAATGGGGTAGCGCCTACTATTGCT
>CAISWS010000210.1 GCA_903889265.1 uncultured Bacteroidota bacterium | reverse complement strand
TTTTCGTCTAAAATACTATATAGCAAAGGGCGGTCTGTTAGTTTAGGTTGAAATGACGTTTCTTGTTTGGTATGTAGCAGGTTGTATTCCCTTCCGTTTATTAGCCCTGTCTTTGAGATAAACATATACGTATCCCTATTATCAGTTCTAACATAGTGTCGTCCTGTTAGTTCAAATTCGTAATCCTTCGCCCTTTTTTGTCCCATCTATTATTTTAATGAATTGCAATCTAAAATTATCAACTCAAATGTAACGATTTACTAAACCCAGCGACTTGGAAACCGGAACTATTTTTCTTTGTTACAGGGGTCTCCAATTGTTTCCATTTCCAATATCCTGATTTTGGGTTCTTTATAAAGACTTCTATTCCATTATCTAACATGCAGGTTTTTGACCTAGGTTTATTCCAAATTAAGGCCCAAAGTGCTTTTGAAAAATTCCAATTCAAAGTAAACCCAATTTCGCCTATAATTGACTGGTTGTCAGTAATATAAGATAGCAAAATTTTGATAGTTTTGCCAAGCTTTTACCACATGGGATTGCCAATTGAGTCGGGTAAATTCAATTTGGAATATTTCAATAAAGATGTGTCCCTTATCAAGTTCATGGAAATAATCCTACCCTTTATAAAGCCTATATTTGCTAGGATTGGCAACGTGCCAAATAGATGGTAACGTTTTTTTATATTGCAAAAATAACCGACAAACTGAAAGGAAAAATATATGGCAGTACCCTCCACGATAAAAGTTAAACCGACGATAATTTCTCTAAAAAAATGCCAGGATAACTTCAAGTTTTGGAAGGGTAAAGTTAAGCCTTGGGATGTTGAGGATGAAATTTATAAACTACACATTGATCATAGTAAGAATGTTTTGGCAGCACATACAGCTGCTTATAATTATTTGAAGGGAATTTTTGGCTATGACGAGAAGAAAAAGCAATTTGATCCAAATGCCCAAGGAATTATTGCGCAGAAGTTTCGTTTAAAAGGCACTGTTCCGGATAAGCATATGAGTGATTCTCAAAAGCTTGGGCATGACGTATTTATTTTTGCATATCATGGTGTGCACAATCCATATCATAGAAAGGATGATAGTCCGCCGATCTTGCCATTTGGCTTTTTTGTTTCTAAAGATATCGAGGAATTTGCTTATTCCCATGGAGCACCATGCGATGTTACTGAAAAGAACGACCTCGTGGATCAAAGTAAACTTGATAAATATTACCTGTTGGCACAGGATTTGAGAGAATTTAAAGCCCACCAAGTAGCAACCGATGACAGTTTAAAAAAGGATTTTTGGTATTATTTTGGTAATCCGGCCACATGGGAAGATGAGGAGGATTATGGGCTAAATCTGTTTAAAAACGCGGGGGAATTTCGTTATTACGAAAAAATAAGACCATCTTTCATTAAAGCATTACTTTGGCCTTTTGTTATTGAATATGCTCCTTTAGGTAGTGATGAGACTAGTAATGAAAACCTGGACTTGTATAATGCATTTAAAAAAGCCTTTCCAATCTATATTTCAACGCATGAAAAACAGCCGTGCCGCACTTAAGGAGCCCAAAAACAAGAACGAAATAACTGTTGATGCACGTGCCCTGCAACAGGCTGTTGAACTGGAAAAAAGCAATGCGCTTTACCGGTCGCTACTGGAACGCACAACTGATTTAATTACCTCGCTTGACGGTATGGGTAATATACTTTTTGCCAACCGCACCTGGTTAAGCAAAATGGAGTACACCCTGGATGAGGTCATGCTAACCTCCATTTTTAAATACATACATCCCGCCTACATTGACCACTGCACTACATTTTTTGGCTCGCTGCAGCATACCGAAAACGAAATACCTATTGCCTATTCGCTCATCAGCAAAAGCGGTAAAGAGGTGCAGCTTGATGGCCGGATTAGTGTAACATTTAAAAACGACCAGCTATACAAGGTTGATACGCACTTTACAGATGTAACAGAAATAAACCGTTTAAAGAAAGCTGACGAAAACTCTAAAAGGCTGCTTAAGCTATTTAAAGATGCTGTAGATGTATCGGCCATTGTATCGGTAACCGACCATAAAGGCATTATAACTTATGTAAACGAAAACTTCAGCAACATATCGGGCTATACCTCCGATGAGTTGCTGAACCGGACGCATGCCATAGTTAACTCCGCCTACCACGATAAGCAGTTTTTTAAAGACTTATGGAAAACCATAAGCAGCGGCAAAACCTGGAAAGGCATTATTAAAAACAAAGCGAAAAACGGGAATACGTATTGGGTAGATTCTACTATTGTGCCCATTCCTGCCGAAGATAATAACTACGAGTATGTTTCTATACGCCACGATATTACTAAAGAGTATGAGGCCGAAACAAGGCTAAGGGAGCAGAAGAATTTTTACGAAAATATTCTGAACAATATTCCGGGTAATGTTGCGGTGTTTGATATTAACGGCAAATATGTATTCATTAACCCGCAAACCGTAAAGGATGCTAAACTACGCCAATGGCTGATAGGTAAGGATAATTACGATTATTGCAATTACCATGGTATATCCACCGAACTGGCAGATGAAAGGGAAAAGCATTTTCAGTTGCTGCGAGAAAATGGGTCGTTTCACAGAAACATAGAGCAGAAAAAACTGGCAAACGGAACCTTTCAATACATGGATAGCCTAATGAGTATCTATGAATACGAGGGGCAAAAATTTATTATAGCCTATGCAGTTGATATTACGACTGTTAAACAGGCTCAAGTAGAAATTCAAAGCTTGAAACTATTCTACGAAAATATTCTGCATAATATTCCTGTTGATATTGCCGTGTTTGATAAAAACCACAAGTACACTTTTTTAAATAAGGAAGCCATTAAAGATGATGCGCTGCGCGCCTGGATGGTGGGGAAAGATGATTTTGATTATGCCGATTTAAAAGGCCTGCCGGCAACTTTTGCACAACACAGAAGAGATGCGTTTAATCAGGTAATTAATAGCGGTGAAGATTTGGTATGGCTCGATAAACAAATTGCCAAAACCGGTGAAGTGAAATACAAACATAGGAGCATGCACGCTTTTGCCGATGCGCAAATAGTAGTAGGGTATGCTGTGGATATTACCACACTTCATACTACTCAGCTTGAGTTGTACCAAAGCAAGAATGATTTAATAGCTACGAATAAAAACCTGGAGCATGAAATTGGGAAAAGGATTAAAGAGCTAAAAGAATCGAATGCCAGCCTGGAGAGCTTTGCTTACTCTATCTCTCACGATTTAAAGGCACCGGTAAGGCAAATAGGCTCCTTTACCGGGCTTTTGAAAAAAGCCCTGCTAAAAGATGATAAGCTACAGGCGAATGAACACTTTAATTATATAGAGCAGGCAGTTACAATGCTAAGCGAGCGTATTAATGGCTTGCTGCAGTTCTCGAAATACGGTACCGATAGTATATCTGTTTCTGAATTTGCACTGGCAGAGGAGTTCAACAAAGCATTTGCGCTGTATAGCAATAACTACCGCCAGTTGCATTACACCTTTGTAAATAACATTACATCTTCTGTAAGGGCCGATAAAACTTTAATGGGGGCGGTGGTGGAGAATCTTATTTCCAATGCTATTAAGTATTCAATACCCAAGAATGACGTATTTGTAGAGGTAGGGGAGATGCAAAGAGATAATGAAACGGTTTACTATGTGCGCGATAATGGGGTTGGATTTGATATGAAATATTACAACAAGATATTTGCTTTGTTTCAGCGTCTTCATCAGCAGTCGGAGGTAGAAGGAATGGGGATTGGCCTAGCGCACGTTAAACGGATAATAGAAAGGCATAATGGCCGTATATGGGCCGAAAGTGAATTAGGCAAGGGGACTACCTTCTATTTTACGCTTAACCTGGGGAAATAAGAAAAAAATAGGTCGCTCCATCTCTGGAGCGACCCTGCAGATATAAAACCTTGCTGACTAAACAACAAGACGAAGAAGCAACAATATTCTTACGGTAGGATAGGTAGATTTGCTCATTTTTTAATTTGCAAAGCCCTCGTTTACCAGTTTACAGCAAATGGCGGGTAGTACTTACCGGTAAATAGTAGTGGCCAGGTAGAAGCAAATATTAAAAAGCAATATCAGCAGTAATATTATTATAAATATATAGTCGCTTTTTTCCAAGGGTTTTATCCTAGCTATAAATTCAAAAAAGGCGTGGCAGCTTTCAGCGTTTGCTCAATTCTTCCTGCTCCTTTTTTTGATGGTAACGGTTGCCCAGCATTTTTATAAGGCAGATAAACGATACCAGCAGCGAAAGTATGGTAGCTTTGCTTACCTGGGCGGTTGGCTGAAAGCCGGTAAGCTGGTTAAACATTAAACCAAAGGTGAAAGCTGCGGTAGTAATAAGCGCAATGTAGTAGCGGTATATTTCTGTCGATTTCATAGTAAATTGTTTACCGGTTATTATATTCTTTTGAAAGGGTTCTGTATGTTTAAACGAAGAAAGATTACTAGGGTAATGAGTGTAAAGTTTCAGCTTAATCTGGACTAAGTAAAGTAGAAAGTTAATGTGGGATTTGAGATATTTAATCACTCAAAAATCCTACAAAATGGAAAGTAAGAAGCAAAGTACGAGCAGCCTTGTTCGCGAAATCAAGCGCAGAACGCGCAGAGTATTCTCAGCAGAAGAGAAAATCAAAATTGTTTTAGAGGGACTTCGTGGCGAAGAGTCTGTATCCGCTATTTGCCGTAGATATGGCATTCATGAGAACAACTACTACAACTGGAGTAAAGACTTCATGGAGGCTGGCAAAAAGCGTTTAAGCGGGGATACAGAGCGGAATGCATCTACGGACGATGTCAAAGATCTGCGTGAAGAAAACACGGAACTGAAAGACCTGGTAGCAGAGCTATCTATTCAGGTAAAAGTGCTCAAAAAAAGTTTGCGCGGCTTAGAGTAAAAAGCCAATATCCAAAGTATATGCGATACTCACCCGCAGAAAAATTAGAGATTATCCGCTTGGTTGACGGATCTGACATTGGCGTTACCCGAACGCTCAAAGAGTTAGGCGTTCATAAGAGCACATTCTACAACTGGTATGAAAGATATCAGTTACACGGTCCGGAAGGACTACGCGAGAAAAAACATCGTAGCAATCAGATCTGGAACAAGATACCACAGCGTGAAAAGGAACAGATAGTAGAAATTGCGCTGGAGAAAGAGGAACTCTCTGCCCGTGAACTGGCATGGTATATTACGGACCATTATGAAAACTATATCAGTGAATCGAGCATGTATCGCATCTTGCGGGAATACGGACTTATGACTGCGCCAGCTCACATTGTTCTTAGCGCCAGCGATGAGTTCAAAGACAAGACCTCCCGTCCTAATCAGATGTGGCAGACTGATTTTACTTACTTCAAGATCATCGGGTGGGGATGGTATTACCTATCTACAGTTCTGGATGATTATAGCCGCTACATTGTTGGCTGGGAATTATGCAAGGGAATGAGAGCAGAAGATGCGGAAAGCACAGTTCGCAAAGCATTAGCGCATGCAAATCTTCCCAAAGACAACCGCCCGAAATTGCTCAGCGATAACGGCAGCAGCTATATTGCCAGCGAATTTAAGCAGTTTTTAAACGAGGAGAAGATGCTTGGCATACATGGCCGCCCACTTCACCCTCAAACACAAGGCAAAATTGAACGATACAACCGCAGTCTGAAGAATCATATCAAGTTGGAAAACTACTACAGCACCGAAGAGTTGGAGCGAGCGGTAGAAAAGTTTGTTGAGCATTATAACCATCATCGCTATCATGAGTCGATCAACAACCTTACACCGGCTCAGGTATATTACAACAAAGCGGCTGGTGCTTTAGAAAAAAGGAACCGCTGTAAGATCAAAACCATGAAGCGAAGAAAGCAACTGAATCTACAGTCAAAAGTAAAAAGGGAATAATCTAT